>JBGTII010000156.1:0-23216 GCA_041745735.1 Pyrinomonadaceae bacterium
CTTCCCTGTTTTTTGTAACACCTTGATCTTTCGCTTAGCAAGCTGTCGCTTTAAGGGCGACATCCTGTCGAGAAACACGATCCCGTCGCAGTGATCCGTTTCGTGGAGAATACATCTGGCAGCAAGGTCAGCGACATCAAGCTCGAATTCCTCACCATTTATATCACGAGCGTGTGCAATAACGCGCATTTCTCTTTTCACGACCTGATATAAACCCGGAAATGAGAGACAGCCTTCGTCGCCAGTCTGCTCACCCTCGACGCTGATGATCTCTGGATTTATCAGCACGTGGTGCTCACTCGTCCCGTCGTCGTTCGGCGTGTCCATTACGAATAGCCGCTTGGAAATTCCCACCTGCGGAGCCGCTAAACCAACGCCTCCGGCTTTTTCCATAGTCTCGAACATGTCATTTACCGTCGCTTCGAGCTCAGGTCCGAATTCGTCCTCGCCAACGGGTTTCCCGACGACTAGCAGAACCGGATCCGGATAGTGAACTATGGTAAGCAACGACATTCATACATTTTACGAATAAAATATCGCAATCCCAAATTCTTTCTGCAAAAATGGAAAGCGAAATATGTCGAAATGGGTTCCGACCTATTTCAAATCGTTGGACTTTCGTTTGATATCCAATAGCTCGGTCGTGCCTTCAACGACACTCGGGACGGGGATGAGGTCGTTGGTGTCGCGGGGCGGGAGTTGGAGGTTTGGGTCGGGAGTGGGCAGTTCGCGTGGGGTTTTTAGTTTCTCGCGCTTTTCTTTTAAAGATTCATTCCAGATCACATAGGTCAGGGCCATTCCGGCGAATATTATGAATGCTGCGAGAAGCACTCCGAACAGAGGCCGTGTGCCGCTGAACACCATTTGCTGCAAAACATAGCCGATAAGAGCACAAATACCTACGATGAGCACGATGCCAAAGCCCGTGAAGGCAACGTTGCCAAAACGTTCGAGCTTTCGCTGCTCCGCGTCGATCTGCAAAAGCGCTTCGTCGCCCTTCTGCTCGCGGACCGATAGCGCAGTCTGCTCCAGATTCATACCGCAACTGCGGCAGAACTTCTGCTCGACCGAATTAGGATTTGCACACGCAGGGCAGAACATGGATCTAGTGAATAACTAACAATGAACAGTGAACAGTTGGTAGTGAATAGTTGCTCTTGGGTTTAGTACGTCTGAGTTCATTGATTTGTTCGCTATTGGCCTAAGCCCGCACGATAGTAAGGGCGTTTCACTAAGCGTTGGGCGATACGCCCTTACTTCGTGCGCGCTTGTGCCACAGTCGCCGTCCAATCGCATAATGCCTTCTTCTCGGTCTCGGTCAACACCGCTTCGCGGTGGATCCATGTGTACGAAGGAAGGGGCATGTTGCCTTCGGTGACCTCTTCGCACATCTCTTCGAGCCGTTTCGCCTGTTTGTTGGCGTCGTAGGTCGCGAATTTGCTCATGTTGAAGTGCTCTTTGCCATGTTCGACGTGATCTTTGAGAAACCAGCCCGAAGGCTGAACATACGAATACCACGGATAACGGGTTTTGTTCGTATGGCAATCGTTGCATGCCTTGCCCAGTATGATCGAGACATCGGACGGAACATTCACGAGCGACTCCAGCGTCTCTGCTTTCACGATCTCTGGATTAGTCTTATCGATCTGAAAAAATTGTATCCCAACAAAGACAATTGCGAACACTAGCAGAGCTATCTTCAATGCCTTTTTCATAGCGATATATTACTATATTTGTGATGTTGCGACCGACCGTTATTGCCATTCCCTTTTTCGCCCTACTCATCGCAGTCGAGGCGTGGTGGCACTACCGTAAAGGCACGGGCGAATACAGAAACAAAAAAGACACGTGGGGCAACATATTCATGGGGTTTATGAGTGTTGTGTGGGGAGCGTTGTTTGGGCTCGCGACCGGGTATGTTTTTGTATATTTTTACGAGATCGCCCCGTACAAATTCCCCGCTGATGCATGGTGGACATGGATAGTATTGTTTTTCATAGACGATCTTTCCTATTACGTTTTCCATCGCGTCAGCCACGAATCGAGGTTGTTTTGGAATTTCCACGTCGTGCATCATTCGAGTGAGCATTACAACCTGAGCGTTGCCGTTCGCCAAAGCTGGTTTTCGGGTATTTTGCACTGGATCTTTTACGCACCGATAATGCTGCTCGGATTTGCACCCTGGATGTTTGCGACGATGCACGGCCTTAATCTGATCTACCAATTCTGGATCCACACAAAGGTCATCAAACGCCTCGGGCCGCTCGAATACATACTAAATACGCCGTCGCATCACCGTGTCCATCATGGCGTCAACGAACAATATCTCGACAAAAACTACGCCGGCGTGCTGATAATCTGGGATCGGATGTTCGGGTCTTTCGTTAATGAAACCGAAGAACCGCGTTACGGGATAATCAAACCCATTGAGAGTTACAACCCCCTTTGGATCAATACCCACGGCTGGGTCGAGATGTGGCAGGCGATAAAACGACAACCAACCGCTACCGCAAAACTAAAATGCATCTTCGCATCACCGAACATGGACATGAAACAACATTATGAAAATTAAACTAATCCTTGCCTTATTCATCATTGCCGCATTCGGCATAGCCGTTTCTGCCCAATCCGTTGTTATCACCTCAAAAAAGGTCACATATGAACGGCCAAAGCCGATGTCGGAATACAAAGAAAGCTTTGAGATCAATCATCCCAAGATCAAAGCTTCGACGCCCGCGCTCTCCAGAAAGATCGAATCAACGCTCAATTACGAACGCGTCTTTGATTTCAAGATCAAAGAAGAGATCAACGAGATCCAGTGGCTGCAAGGGGCCGAATACGATGTCGGATATAACGCCGACTGGATGTTGAGCATCGCTCTCTCCATTGAGGGTGCCGGAGCCTATCCGTCAGGGACGACGAAACATATTGTTGTCGATCTGAAAACAGGCCTGCGGCTAAAGCCAGCGGACCTTTTCACCAACACCGCCGGATTGCTCGCCAAGGTCAAAAAAGCTCAGCAAAAAGAGGTCACGGATGCCATCGTCGAACTAAGAAAGGACCCTGAGAACAAGGATTTTGACCCCAAGAGCCTTTTCACGGACTCCGCCCCGTATCACAAACTCAGTCTCAACGAATTTTCCGTCGACGAGAACGGCATCGTGTTTCACCACGATTATGGCTTTCCGCACGTTGCGCAGGCGTTGCAGCCTGCGGGCGAATTCTTCTTCACCTGGGCTCAGCTAAAACCGTATATCAAAGCGGGCGGTTTGCTCTCACGCCTCGGTCGTTAATATACTTTAGCCAATATGAACGAACGGAAGATCAGAGTGTTGGTCGCAAAGCCCGGGCTCGACGGCCATGACCGCGGGGCCAAGGTCATTGCTCGAGCGCTCCGCGACGCCGGGATGGAGGTCATTTACACAGGCCTCAGGCAAACGCCCGAGATGATCGCGTCCGCCGCTTTGCAGGAGGACGTCGATGCAGTCGGCATTTCGATCCTCAGCGGCGCCCACAACACTTTGTGCCCGCGTGTCGTCAATCTTCTTCGCGAAAACGGAATGGACGACACGCTCGTGCTCGTCGGCGGCATCGTCCCGCAAGAGGACATCGCCACGCTCAAAGCCAACGGTGTTTCTGAGATCTTTCTGCCCGGCACTTCGACAGAGGATATCGTGACGTTTATTCGTGCGAACGTGAGGGCACAATAGTGCATCAAATGGGCGAAAAAGTTTTATCACAATGTGCCATGCGTAATTTTGCGTGATGGTATCTTATGAAAGTAAAAAGGGGAATAGTTATGAAAAAATTAAATGTAGCAATTTTTGCGATCGCGTTGGCGTTTACGATCTCGTTCGCATCAAGCGTCAAAGCTCAGGACACAATGATGGGCAAGATCGGCGATAAGGTCCAGAAAACTAGCACAAAGGTCGCCAAAAAAACGTGGAGAGGCACACGCCGAGTGGGCACGACCATCGGCAGCAAGACTTGGAACGGCAGCAAGTGGGTCGCCAGCAAATCGTGGCGAGGCGGCAAATGGGTCGCCGTCAAAACCGTCAACGGCACCAAATGGGTTTACCGCAAGGCAAAACGTCCGTTTACCGGCAAGCCGCGTCGCAACATGTAGTTCGGTTTCGATACTTTTACTTAGGGGGGTCAGTTCTGATGCATGTCATCAATTGACCGCCCTATTTTCATTTGTTTTACTTTAATCAATATGAAGCAAACCGTAAGAGTTGCCGGCGGACAGGGATTTTGGGGCGATCTGCTCACAGCACCTGTCGATCAGGTCCGCAAAGGCCCGATCGATTACTTGATGCTCGATTACCTTGCCGAGGTGACGATGTCGATCGTCCAAAAGCAGAAGCAACGAGATCCAAAAGCTGGATATGCACGCGATTTCGTCACGCTGATGCGCGAGATCCTGCCCGACTGCGTCGAAAAAGACATCAAGGTCCTCTCCAACGCCGGCGGCGTAAATGTCGAAGGCTGCGCAAACGCGATCAAAGCCGTCGCCGTCGAGCTCGGCCTGCAAGGCAAAGTAAAGATCGGCGTCGTCACCGGTGATGACGTTCTCGACCGGCTCGACGAGTTTATTGCAAACGGCGTCGAGATCAACAGCATGGACGACGGCACGCCTTTGTCCGCCATACGCGACAAAGTTCAGTCCGCTAACGTCTATCTCGGTGCGGAGGCGTTAGTCGAAGCATTAGGCAAAGGTGCGAACATCATCGTCGGCGGCCGCCTGACCGACACGGGACTGACTCTCGCTCCGCTGATGCACGAATTCGGGTGGGCTTTTGACGATTGGGACAAGGTCTCGGCCGGCACGATCGCGGGCCACATTATCGAATGCGGAGCCCAATCGAGCGGCGGCAACTGCCAGTACGATTGGCAGAACATCCCCGACATGGCGAACATCGGCTTCCCGATCGTCGAAGCGTCACCGAACGGCGAGTTCGTCGTTACCAAACACGAAGGCACCGGCGGCCGCGTCAACATCCAATCCGTCAAAGAGCAGCTCCTCTACGAAATGGGCGACCCGCATTCATACATCACGCCCGACGTCGTGGCCGATTTCGCGTCGATCAATCTCGAACCCGCAGGCGAAAACCGCGTCCGCGTCCACGGCATCACCGGCCACCCAAAGACCGATTTCTACAAAGTCTCCATCGCCTACACCGGCGGCTACAAAGCCGTCGGCACCCTCGTCTACTCCTGGCCCGACGCGTTGGAGAAAGCCCAAGCCGCCGACAAAATACTCCGCGAACGCCTAAAAAACCTCGGCCTCGAATTCGAAGTCATCCTAACCGAATACGTCGGAGTCAACGCCACTCACGGCCACCTGGCTTTCGCGGACGCAGTCCGCGATTCCGGCTCCCCTCCTTACGAAGGAGGGGTGGCAGCCGCCGCGGCTGACGGGGTGGTTCTCTCCTCGAGCACCCCACAAGATATTCCCGAAGTCCAACTCCGCATCGGCGTTCGCGGCCAAAACAAAGCCGACGTCGAACGCTTCACCAAAGAGATCGCCCCGCTCATCCTCACCGGCCCGCCCTCCGTCACAGGCTTCGCCGGCGGCCGCCCCAAAGTCGAAGAGATCATGGCCTACTTCCCCGCCCTGATCCCAAAGTCGCTGATCGAAACAAAGGTCGAGATCATCGAGGCGTAATGTCAGAACCGGGCGGCCAGAAAGTCTAGACTAAAGGAAGCGAATCAATATACAATCGTGATATGAAAAACGAATACACAGCTGTCGTAAAACAAGACGGTGATTGGTGGATCGGCTGGATCGAAGAAGTTCCGGGCGTCAACTGTCAGGAAGCGACCCGCGAAGAACTGTTGGAAACTCTCCGCGTTACCCTCGCCGAAGCTCTTGAATTCAATCGCGAAGATGCCCGTAAAATGGCGGGCGTCGATTTCGAAGAAGCTCTGATCGCTGCATGAAACTCCGCGACCTGACCAAACATCTTCGCGATCACGGCTGCGAACTGCTCCGCGAAGGAGCCAACCATTCTTGGTGGATCAATGTCGAGCAGAATCGACGCACCGCTGTTCCAAGGCATCGCGAGGTCAATGACAGGCTCACACTCAAGATATGCAAGGACCTCGGAATACCAAAACCATAACCGGCGGCCGCCCCAAAGTCGAAGAGATCATGGCCTACTTCCCCGCCCTGATCCCCAAATCCCTCATCACCCCAAAAGTCGAAATCATCGAGGCGTAGCGACAGTGATTTATGTCTAAGGCTGTAACGAGTAAGCGAAACTGGACCCCCGGCGATATTCTTGCTGTGGTCGGCGTTTGGCTGCTTCTCATTATCCTTTCACCTATTTTGATTCCAGTCCTGATATTCGTCTACTTGAGAAGCAAGTACGAATCGGCACGACTGCGACGCTTCTTGGCTCGGAATGAAGGAGCAAAATTCTTCTGCTATACCAGCAAGTCCACTGGGGTTAAGTTCGCCCGAGAAGAGATCTTGCCTCATTTAGAGTCCGACGTTCAGGTAATCTACATGAGCGCGAAAGGACGCATGAATCTCGGCGACGAATCGATAATCAACACACTCATCGGCATGGAAGCTGGTGGAGCAAAACGTGGAGGATATCCATGCGTTGTTAAGGTAGTAGAAGGAAAGCTAATAAGTGAATCGCTCAATACCGAGTTTTATCGAACGATACATCGAAACGCGAACTCCGAGCCATTGCTTCGCCGCATAAACGACTTTTATTCCGAAACTAGCTGAATTCGATCCACGGCTGCACGTCATAACCAGAACATCGCACGCTTCCGCAACGACGTTGCACACCAACACAGGAACGCTGCACACCTTCACAAAAGCGTCGCACGTTCGCACAGGAACGTTGTAAGGCCGCACAAGTGCGTTGTGCGGGTCTGCGGGAATGTATTTTCTCTTTACAGAAAGCCATTTTGGTCTTACAATGTTTTCGTCAAGGGGGACATCAATACATTTTGGAGGAACAACGATATGGCAGACGCTAAAACACGCCCGTTGTCGCCGGGTCAGCTACAGGCAAACCTCGACGCATTCGCGGCTTTGAAAGATATTTCGGGATATACGCCCGCCAACCCTGATTATTCGCTGGCAAACGGCACCACCGCGAAAACCGCGATGGAAGCCACCCAAGAAGCTTCCGCACAGGCCAAAGCCGCCGCTGACGCTGCCCGCGACAACGAGATCGCCGCCGAATGGGCGTTTCACGACTTCATCCTCGGTGCCAAAACCTAAGTAAAAGCCCAGTTCGGCGACAGCTCAAACGAGATCCAAGCCCTCGGCCTCAAGAAAAAGAGCGAATACAAGTCACCGTCGAAGAAGAAAACACCGTAAACTTATTAGTGGTATGAAGATGGGTGTGGCTTTTGGACTATTACTTTGTTCCCTTCTGGGTGCATCGAGCAGTCTTGCCCAAAAGTCTGAACCACGTCAGATCGATGAATTCGGAAAATCGAACTCGGAAGAAATTCAGGCTCGACTCGACTATGCAACAATCCAGTTGCAAAACGAGCCGACTGCCTCGTTACAATTCCTAATGAGTCGTGGCAATAACCAACCGCTTGGATCGGCTTACGGAGATTTTGGAATCATGCGAGCATTTTTGACGTTTCGAAAAGTAGAAGCGTCTCGTGTGATTCCAACTTATTGTAAGTCGAAAGCAGAACAAAATACTGAGGTATGGATTATCCCAGTTGGAGCGGCTCTAAGAGTTTGCGAACCCGAGATAACGGCAATCGACAAGACAACAATGTTCGATTCAGTCTGGTATCCGAATTATGACTTCGGAACTTGCTGTATTGTTGACAACTTGGGTATTGCCGGAGCTAGAGAAACCCTAAAGGCCTTTGCGAAACTATTGAAAACCATGCCTGACGCAAAGGGATATGTGTTTATTTACGGTGGAACCAATGTCTATTGGACGAGCGATGCTAAAGGACGCGAACGGACAATTCGAAATATCGATTCTCGACGAGAGATAAGAGATATGACCGTCGCGGTCGCCGATATTTTTCAAGAGAAAAGCGTACCTCGGTCACAAGTAATCATTCGGGAAACGGGTTTAGTGGATGCACCTGCAACAATCGAGATGTGGATTGCTCCTACTGGACAAAACAAGCCGAAACCATCGCCGAATTTCCCAAAACGAAAGGCTACTTCTCCAAAAACTTAGCAATGCCCTTCTGACAGTCGTCGGTCATGCGGGCGGTGGCGTTGACGGTGACGCCTAAAGATCAAGGGAAATACCGGTAGATGTCTTTGCGGTTGAGGAATCTGATAAATACCAGCGTATCACGTTCGAGCTTTAGGCCGAGACGAAAGTCGCCGATGCGGATGCGGAAATATTCCCGCGAACCGCGCATTTTCTTTAGATGTGTTATTTGGTCGAGGGTTTCTGCAAGTTCGGTCGCTTCGATCGCGGCTTTGACTTTGGCGAGGACTGACTTATCTTTTACGCCCTTTAGGTCTTTGAGAAAGCTTTCGTTAAACTCGACCTTCAATTCACGCTCTCCAAAGCGTCGAATACAGATTCACGGCTAACACGCGGAGTTTGCTCACCTTCGTCGATAGCTTTTGAAAAAGCGATGTCCTCAACGACCTCGGCTAATATCTCACGCACCAGCTCTTGCCGTTCCTGCAAAACCTCGACGATCGCGGATTTGAAAACTTCCTTTAACTTTTCGTCGCTCTCAATAACAGTAGCCATAAGCACCTCGCATAAATAATAGCACAACTACTTCTCCAAAAACTTAGCAATTCCCTTCTGACAGTCGTCGGTCATGCGGGCGGTGGCGTTGACGGTGACGCCCTTCTCCATGGCGGTTTGGTAGGTGTCGGCGTCGATGTCGTAGAGGAGGCGTTTGGTCATCACGACGGCGGAGCCGCTGACTTTTGTGTAAACGTGGGCGAAGTCGATCACGGCGGCGGCGAGTTCGTCGTCGGGGACGACACGGTTGATGAGGCCGAGCTGCAATGCTTCGGCGGCGGTAAATTCGAAGCCTTGGGTGAGCAGCTCAAAGCTCTTCTTTTCTCCAAGATTCCGCCGCAATATCGCCGCCACCATCGCGGGAACAAACCCGATCTTCACTTCCGGAAACCCAAACCTCGCCGATTCACCCGCCACAACCAGATCACACCCCAAAGCAAGCCCGCACCCACCCGCCAAAGCCCGTCCATGCACCGCCGCAATCACCGGACCGCGAACGCTCCTGATCAAGGCAAACAATTCAGCCAGCGAGCGAGCGTCTTCAATATTCTCCTCATAGCTCGCCGTCGCGATCTTCTGCAAAGCACTAAGATCCGCCCCCGAACAAAAATCCTTCCCCGCCCCACGAATAACGATCGCCCGCAGCGATTCGTCCGCATCCGCGGCACGCAACGCATCTTTCAACGCCGCGATCAACTCATCGTTCAACGCATTACGCTTGTCGGGCCGTTTGAGCGTAAGTGTGCGTATCGCACCTTCGGTTGTAACTAGAACTTCAGGCATTTGTTTCGTCGTCGATATCAATATACATCCGCAACAACGCAGTTGAGAATGTTTTACCCTGAGCGTCGGTCATCAAACTGAGCGTTCCACCGCCGCCGAGGCTGCCGTGGAGCAGGAAGTTTAGAGCACCAAGATTAGGCAGTTCGAAACGCTCGACGTCGCCTTTGACCATTTCGCCGAAATGCTGTTTGACGCGATCGGCAGTGACTTCGCGGACTAGGATGTCGTAATGTTCGGGTTTAAGGGCGATGAGGCCGACGTTGGCGGTATCGCCTTTGTCGCCGCTGCGGGCGTGGGCGAGTTTTACTAATTGAATTTTCATTTGATCTTTCCAACCTCGAATACAAGAAAATAATCCATCCGATCCGGCTTAACGAAATCATATTCTCCCTTTAACACAAATCCTGCCCGTTTTAGTTCGTCGACGACCTTATTCCGGTCCAGGCCGTGGTCGTCACCGGTGCCGTTCTTATCGATGATGCCGACAAGAGCACCTTTGCGTAGAGCCGGGCGAAGATTGTTCATAAACCTGATCGGCTGCTCGATCTCGTGATAGGTCTTGAGGATGAGAACGGCATCGACGGAATCTTTGGGCAAAGTAGGATCGTCAAACTTACCGAGGACAGTGACGATATTTACAAGTTTCTCGTCAGCCGAACGCTTCTTAATGTGATCGATGTAAGACTGGTTGATCTCTACCGCGAACACCTTGCCGGTTGTACGTTTCGCCGCCCGAACCGTGAACCAACCCGAACCAGCACCGATGTCAGCGACGTTTTTGTCACCGCTGATCTTTAGGATGTCCATCACGCGATCGATCTGGAGATTCTTATCGCGTTGGGCGTCCTCAAATATCGAAAGATCTCCGTCGTACGGAGTGCTTGTATTGCGATCAATGGTTTCCGCAGCGACCGGTGTCGGGCTTGGTTTCGCGACAGCACGCTGCGACGCGACCGGTTCGCCCGTGTACGCCGCAAATGCGATAGCGACGAGAATTAGTAATGGTGCGAAAAGTTCTCTCATACACACGCAGCCTCAAGCGGGTCGTCCGCGATCTCATCGATCAGCCCCAACGAAAGCGCTTCTGCCGCCAAAACGCGTCGGGCGGTCATAAACATTTCCAGCGCCGCAGCCTCACCTATCAACCGCGGCAAACGCTGCGTTCCGCCCCAACCGGTGATGATCCCGAGTCCGACACCCGGATGGCAAAACTCAGCATCCGGCACCGCGATCCGTCTCTTGCAAGCCAACGCCAGATCGAGTGCCCCGCCAAAGCATACACCGTTGATCGCGGCGATCGACAGCGACAATTGGTCGACGGCGTTCATTAATCGCTGCCCGCGACGAGCAAAATCCTTTGCGTCGGCAACCGGTATCTTATTGATCTCTTGCAGATCTGCTCCCGCAGCAAATACTCCGGCTGATCCCGTAAATATAACCCGTTCCACAGAATCATCAATGTTCTTAACGATCTCAGTCAGCCGCTCAAGCACCTCGACTGACAGCGGATTTCTGATCTCGGGCCGCATCAAACGAATCACGAGACAACTTTCGATCAGTTCGATTGATACGGCATTGGACATCGCTAGCTCGCTGATTAAATAATAGACTTATGTTCCGTACAAACAAAGCTCATCCGTGGCACGGTATTCCCCTCAACGCAAATTCCCCGTCTGAGGTCACGGTCTTTATCGAGATCGTGCCGCGCGATACGGTTAAGTACGAGGTCGATAAAGAAACCGGTTACCTAAAGATCGATCGGCCGCAGCAATATTCTAATGTCGTGCCAGCGAATTACGGCTTTATCCCGCAAACCTATTGTGGCGAAGGCATCGCCAACATGGCCCGCTCCAACAGCGGCAAAACAATATCCGACGGCGACAACGATCCGCTCGACATCCTCGTACTGAGCGAACACCACATACCCCGCGGCGACATAATCCTAAAAGCGACACCTATCGGCGGCTTTTGCCTGATCGATGGCGGTGAGGCCGATGACAAGATCATCGCCGTGCTAAAAGGTGACAAGGTATTCGAACAATACACCGACATCACCCAACTGCCAAAAGGCATTCTCGAGCGTTTCGAACACTATTTCCTTACCTATAAGTCCCTCCCGGACCAACCAAACGTCTGCGACATCGCCTATTCCTACGGCCGCGAAGCAAGTTACCAAGTCATCGAAGCCGCGATCGCAGACTACGCGGAACTACTAAAAACGAATATCTAGAAAAACACCGCCCACGTCGCGAGATCATCCGTAAAATTCTCAAACCTGTGCTCGACCTTTGCCGCTACGAAAAACGCGTCGCCGGCTGTAAATGCCGTTCGCTCACCGTCTATCACGATCTCGCCACTGCCACGAACTATAAAATAAAACTCATCCTCTTCGTGAAAGGTCTGGTGATCAGTGCCCTTGGGCGCAAAAAAGACGAGTTTTACGCCGGCCTTATTGAAAGGTTCAACGTCCCACACGCCTTCGGTCCATTTCGCGTTTGCCGCAAGCGGCAGCTTCGCAATCATCTCTTCGACGGTAAATTTCATACCGTCAGGATATCACTACAAAGCCGCGATCTTAACGGCCATCGGCAACAGATGTTTCGCTGATTTTTTTATAACAAACTTTGACACGGCCGGTAGGGCTTTCAGAAATATCGTCTTGGCCAACGGTTTTACAACGTGCTTCGCCGCAAATTTCGTCGTCCCCCAAGCAGCTTTTGCCGCCGTGCCGACAATTATCATCACCGGGTTGCGGCTGTCGGGCTTAACGGCGTCGCCGCTCCTGTTAACGGTTGTTCTCGCGTACTTGTCGTTCGAAGATTGGGCTTTAGCGGCACCGGCGAATGCAAAGACGCACGCGCACACTATTAGGGATTTAAAGAGAAGTTTTTTCATGTTTGCAGGGCGAGATGAGAAGACGTTGAGGGGTATCGCTTGTGGTGCGACTCTTAAATCATAACTTTTTCGGAAAGATTTGGGAAGACATTTCTATCGCAGCTTGTCAGTACCACACGCGATGACTCAGCGGCGGCATTTTAGGGCACGAAGTTGTACGTAACAACTCCGTATACTTTTACGAGATTGCCGTCTAGTTTTGTTGGGCCGAACTTGGCGCCGCATGCGGCAGTTCGCGCCGATTCCTGCAAAACGAGTGAGCCGCTGATCGCTCCTGCTCTCACGACATCACCTTTCTCGTCAATGAGAATCTCAACAGAGACCGTTCCACCAATACGCATAGGTCGGGCCGTCGCCGGATAACCAGGCTTGGGCAGCCTCAATGCCCTACCATTCATTACTCCGCCTTTAACAAACATGGGCGCCGCCGTCCCGTTGCGCAAAGCCTCTTCCCGCTCTCGCTTTCGCAATTCCGCCTGATACGCTTCGCCGATCTTAAATTTTATTTGTAGATCTGTCGATTCCGGCTTTCCGGCCTTTATCGTTGGCGAAAATTTAGCGGCCTCCAGATTTTCTTTGACCGCTCGCCGGATAGCTCCAAGTTCTTTCTTTGGTTCCGTCCCACAGGGCCACGCCGGACCCGCAAGGATATCGACGTTCTTAACATCGCCTGACTTGTCCACCGTTAAATTGATCAATAAGGTTCCATCGATCCCGGCAGTCTCAGCTTCCTTAGACATAACGAAAGGTACCGAGCTTATCATCTTTATAGGGGCATCGGCGGCTGGGGCTTGTCCGATAATACCGAAAACAAAGGCTCCGACGATCGCAACAATCAGTTGTGGTCTTAATCTCATTGATTTGTACCTGATATTTATAGCATAAAACGCCAGGATAAAAGGAGCGTTTGCTTGAGTTTTTGAGATGAGGAGCAGAGCCGCGATCAAAGCCGAGGAAACATGAATAACTCCGGCTTTGACGATACTTAACGTATTGCGGCCCTGCTTGCGAAGTAAATAGTTCTAATCGCTTAGTAAATCCTGTAACTAAACGACAGGGGTACTGAATGAAGGAACCGATGCTCCGTTGATTGGCGTGTTTGTATCCGTATAAGTCGGTTGGGTGATGCGATGATCGGGCCACGCCCGATCATCGCATCACTTTGAACAAATTAACGTTTCTATTTTGGTTTCTCGCTATTCGAATTGGAATTGGAGTTACTATTCGAATTTGAGTTTGTATTCGAACCGGAGTTTGAGTTTGAGTTGCTACCATTCGAATTTCCGCTACCGATCAAACAGGCCGGAGCGCAAACGCCCCCGGGGCAGGGTATATTTGGATTTTCACAACCAAACCACTCAAAGCCTGGCGGCCGTACAAACGTCGTCGTAGCGGGGAACGGAATGGCATCAAAAGGCACAAAGATGACCTTCGACACGCACTTTATCTTATGGATCGCCTTTACGGCTTGAATTAGATCGTGAAATGGATACTTTGATCCGACATTCCCGATACCGCCCGCTAGGTAGACATGAAGCGATTGTGGCGCTATCCCCGGCTCGGTAACAACCTGAAACTTAAAGACCTTTGTGTATTGCCTCTCCAAGTCCGGGTCCGCATCGATCTTCTTTTGAATAAGCTCCTCAACCTTGGTCTTTTTTACATTTACATCATTGCCCGAGCATGCTCCCGCCAGAGCAGCGGTTTCAGCTGAATTCGACTCGGCTGCATTCGAATTCGGGATTTGAGTGGTGTTAGTATTCTGCGGCCCACCACAGCCCAAACTTAGCAACATTATCGTAAATATAAACGTCGCAAGTGAGGTCCTGATCATTCCTTTTTTCATAAAACTTTTCCTCCTAATTTGTAAGCATTGAAAGTAAATTGGTACGGGTCTGTTTCCCAAGTATGAGAGATCGATTGTCGGGTGACCATACAAGACTTGAGAACAAGACTTTTGGGTCCTTTTCCGAAATGATCTTTCGTGGCGTACCGCCGCTCACAGGCACCGTCCAGACCTCAGAAATGTTATTGCGTCGGGTGACAAATGCGATGTTACGGCCATCACGGGAGAGGTGGATATTGTAATAATATGCACTAGTAGTTGTTGTTATCGGCTTCTTGGCTCCTGACTGAAGTGACAGAGAGTAGATATCTATTGACGATGGAGTTGGGGACACATCAGTCGCATCCGCCTTTACAGCCATAACAGCCTCCTTTGAATCGGAGGTCAAACCCAAAAACATAAAGGATTCATTAGATTCGTAATTCAAACGCGGGCCTACGTTTCCGAGTTGAGAACTCCAAAGCCTATAAGTTTTTGTCCCTACGTTTGCCGCCGTTCGTTCAGAAATAAATGCTATTGATCTGCCGTCGGGCATCCAAACCGGACTACTATAAACTTCATTTGAATCTTTGTTAGACGTAAGGACGTAGTTTTGAGAGCCATCTGCGGTCGTGATCCAAATATTGGATATATTCTCGATCGTACGGGAATATGCAATGCTTTGATCATCGGGCGACCAGCTAATGTGGCTCGTACCCTTTTTAAGATAGGGAGTGCCGAGGTAACTAAATGAGGCGACGGAACCGTCGACCAGTTTAACGGCATCCGCACCCGTCGGTCGAATTTTCCAGAGGCCAAAACCCGTGTCCGTCCGGCGAATAAAGGCTATTGACTGGCCGTCATGCGACCAAGTCGGCAAAATTCCATCAGGTGAAACCAGCGTCGGTGAATCACTGGACGCAAGAGATTTGCTAACGATCGATCCCCTGAATGGCCTATCGGGCTGCGTCACCGACTGAAAAACAACAATCTTGCCATCGGGCGAGATATCCGCCCAGTATTCGAGAGGTACATCATTTGCGACCGGCAATTCGTTGAGGGTTTGTGAATCAACAGCCCAGAGATCAGATGTCTCAACGACCGAGCCCGACAAAATTCTTGATCCATCCGTGGAGACATCCTGCACAACGAGGTCTGAGTTGCCGTTTGAGATCTGAACTGGGGCAGAATTTATACCATCAGCTCTAAGGATCTGAAACGTTCCGTCTACTGAGGCAGAATAAAATATAGAGGTGCCATTAGGGTGGAAAGCAATTTCCTCTACCTGCCCCTTTGATGTCGTGACTTCAACAAACTGATCCGCATTGAAACGTTTCGTCTTGATCTTCCACACGTCACCATCTTGCAGTGAGATCGCCAAGGTAGTTCCATCGCGGGAAACGGCGACAGTACGGGGACGAATGCCCAGTGCAGAAAAATCCGTTAACTGTCTGCGTTCGCCCGAGCTTTCGTCGATCGCGAATATCTCAAGTTTATCCTGGAAAATGATCTTTCCGTCGGACCAATAAAGAGGCTGGGCAGACGAGTCGATGCCACTTACGATCTGCAACTCTTGCCCCCCCGTGAACGCCACTCGCCAAATACCGTTGTTGTTGGAACGCTTGGAAAAGAAGGCTAGCTCCTGTCCGTTCGGCGACCAGACAGGATACTGATTATAAAAACCATTCTTTGTGACCTGGATGGGATCGCCGCCGACCGTAGGCTTGACCCAAAGCTCAGTAGAACCCGACCTTGTTGACGCATATGCAACCATCTTGGAATCGGGAGAGAATGCAGCGGCCGCTACGGATTCACCTGAGGAACTATTCCAGCTAATGATCGCCACCGACCGCATCTGACCGCCAGACGCACTCTCCGACTTGCCGAAGCCGTCATAAAACCACCATGCGGAAAAAATAACCACCGCAAGCACTGGGAGTGAGACCATCCATTTCCGAGTTCCGCCGAACTTGGACGGCATTGACTCATTCAAAGTTTCCGGGGCTCTGGCTCGTCGCGTAGCGTTTTCTGAGGTGGACTCAAATATCAACTCGTGCTTTAGATCCCGCAGATCCGAAAGCAGGTGCTCCATGGTCAAATAACGCTGATCCCTATCTTTTCGCAGGGCTTTGTCAATGATTCGGACAAGTTCAGCCGGTGGATCAGCCATATGATCTCTAAGCGGAAGGGATTCTTTTCCAATGATCGCAGCGATCACATCGATCGTACTTTCGCCGTTAAATGCCATCTTACCCGTAAGCATCTCAAACATGACGCAACCAAGGCTGAAAATATCGGTCCGACCATCTAGCGTAAGCGCACGGGTTTGCTCTGGCGACATATATTGCGGCGTACCGAGGATCAATCCTGGTGAGGTATTTAGGGCTTCCATCGTCCTACCCTCGAGATCGACCGCTTGGGCCAAGCTGTTGATGCTTCCCTTCGCTAAGCCGAAATCCAAGACCTTAACGCTACCGTCCCGCCTGAGCATTAGATTGTCCGGCTTAAGATCTCGGTGGATGATACCCGCCTGATGTGCCTCGTGAAGGGCCGAGGCTATCTGAATAACAATATCGATTGTTTCCGGTATCGGGATCGGATCACGCTTGATCCTAGAGCCAAGCGTTTCCCCCTCGACATACTCCGTAACAATGAACTGGAGGCCTTCGTTCTCACCAATGTCATAAATAGTGATGATATTAGGGTGATTTAACGCGGACGCCGAGCGTGCCTCATGGCTGAAACGGCGCATACGTTCGGCATCTCTGCGAAAGGCTTCGTTTAGGAATTTGATCGCAACGAGTCGATTAAGTCGGGAATCTTCGGCGAGATAAACCTCCGCCATTCCGCCGGTGCCGATCAATTTTATCAATTTATAGTAGCTTGGGAGGGCTTTCTCAAGATCATTCGAATGGATGTAGGCCTTTGTTTTTGCGGAGCCCTGCTCGAGATGCAACTCGACCTCTTGTCGCAATTCATCGTCTCCCAAACACGCATGATCCAGCAGATGAGCCCTTTCCGACGGGCTTAACTCTTCACAAGAACGCACAAGCGATGTGATGCGGTTAACGCGTTGCTGATCCATACGTAAGTAGTTGAAACAGCAGCATTATGACACGAAACATCAAAAACTGGCAGGCAATACGAATGCTCCAATGTGCGGTTGATTTGTATTCAAGCAGGTCTGCAAAGCGAGTACAAGAGAGTCGCGAAGGTCGTCTGGAGTGACGATGGCGTCGACAAGGCCTCTTGCGGCGGCATGTTTGGCGTCGAGTTCGCGGTCATAGGTTTCGCGGACCTTTTCCATCCCGGCGACCATTTCAGGCGGGGGTTCTTTACCTTCTTTCTTGAGTTTTTCGATCTGTGTGCCGTAGATCGCAACGGCCGCGGAGTCCCCCTCCATCACCCCCATTCGACCGGTCGGGAGCGAAAAGATAAAGTCCGGATCAAATCCTTGGCCCGCCATCGCGTAATACCCGGCACCCGATGCGTGATTGACGGTAAGTACAATTTTTGGCACGGCCGCCGTAGCCATCGCTTCGACAAATCGGGCCCCGGCTCGAATGATACCCGAATGCTCAGCCTCGGCACCGACCATAAAGCCGGAAACGTCCTGAACAAAGAGCAACGGCGTGCTATGACGATTACAATTTTCGATAAAATAGGCAGTTTTCTCTGCGGATTCGGTATAAACAATACCGCCAAACCTTGGCGGACTGCCGGGTTTTCCTTTGGACATTCCCCGGCTGTTGGCGATCACCCCCACAAGGATCCCGCCGATCCGCGCAGTGCCGCAGATCATTTCTTTTGCAAAGTCTGCTTGGAATTCGTCGATCTCGCCTTCGTCAAGGAACGTGTTGAGGACGTCGGTCATGCTGTACGGGGCACGGTGATCCTCGGGAAGAATATCGTAGAGGCTTGGAGTACCGCCTTTAGGCGGCTTCTCGCCAGCGTAGACGCCGGGCGGGACTCCGATCGCGGGCGGAAGATCGGCGACCAACTGTCTTATTTTTAGAAGACATTGTTTGTCGTCTTTGGTCTTGTAATGAGCAACGCCAGAGATTGAGTTGTGTGTGGCGGCTCCGCCGAGGGTCTCGTTGTCGATCGTCTGACCTGTAGCGCCCTTTACGAGGTTTGCTCCGCCGAGCCCCATGAATGAGGTTCCCTCTACCATCAATATAACGTCAGACAACGCCGGCAAATACGCACCACCCGCTACGCACATTCCCATCACGGCTGAGATCTGCGGTACCTTCAGGTAATGCCGCATGATCGAGTTGTAATAAAATATGCGTGCGGCTCCGTATTGACCCGGAAACACGCCGCCCTGATACGGCAGGTTAACACCCGCACTGTCAACAAGATAGATGATCGGTACGCGGTTACGCATCGCGATCTCTTGCGCACGCAATATCTTTTTGATTGTTTCGGGGTACCAAGCCCCGGCCTTGATCGTCGCGTCATTAGCAATAACGACACATTCGCGGCCCTGAATTTTCCCCACAACAGTCACAACCGCCGCCGCTGGGGCCGTGCCGTCATATTGGTCGTATGCGACAAGCAGACCGATCTCCTGCGAGAACGTATCTTTGTCTAGGAGGAGTTCGATACGCTCACGAGCCGTTAGTTTTCCCTGTTTGTGAATCTTCTCGATCTTCTCCGGCCCGCCGCCGAGCTTAAGCTTGTGCTCAAGCCGCGTGTATTCATCGGTTAGAGTGCGGAGGCGGGATCTATTTGAAGTTGCCATCTGTGTCTTAGCGAAAATTAGCGAACCCGGAAATTCATAACACTCGAATCCGTAATGGACGGTGTCGCTACGCTCGTGATCCTAAGTCGTGAGCGGCGGTTCGATGGACGTGGAATCGCGAGCATTTCCGTGCCGTCATTCGGCGTGTTCGACACCAGTACCTCCCACGTCGTTCCCTCATCCCGAGACATTTCGATCCTTACGTCACTGGCAACACCGTTTGAAGTCCAATTAATACTCATTAGGACATCATGGGTGACGCCTTCGCCGGAGTTTAGGCTATTCAGCGTAATGCTTGAGCCGCTGTAGCGATAGTTAGCAATAACGTCAGCGGTATTATTTATGGAGCGGGCATTATCACGGGCGGAAGGAATACCTGTCGGAAATCCCATGAAAACAACATTTGGATTCGAAAAATATGCCCTTCTCGTGCAGCCTGACGTACACGGGTCAACATACGACATAACCGTTCGATAGACGCCGTTGACATAATGACCGAATCCATACGGAAATGTCGGTCCACTGCCGTTCTCAGGATTATGTTGACTGCCCATGTTGTGGCCTAGTTCGTGGGCAAAACTTAGATTTCCGACAGCGCAGGTTCGGGCCGTTACCGTAAACGCGTTATTCGGATTGCCGCCTTGAGCGCCCATCAGATATCCAATACCGCAGGCGGCTGTTGAATTTGTAAGCATTGCCACCATATCGGCATTAAGGGTGTTACGCGATGTCGCCGCGGCGGCATTTGCCCGCAAATTGCTCAGCTCGGTGCTAAAGCTGCCCGTTTCATTCATCGCCGTCAGCTCCGCACCAACCAAACGAACCCGTTGACGAATTCGGCTGTTGATATATGCCGTATTCGTCGAGTCGATCGCTTGCTGTGCAACAGTCTGAGCCTGTGCATCACCCCCCAAAGACGTCCGTACGGCCGCGGTATAGAGCACAAGCACATCGATCCGGTCACCGGAATCGGCATCGACTCCTTCGCGAGCCGCAGTCACGGACCGTTGGGACTTGTCCGTCACTTCTCCGGCGCATTCCGGAAACTTTGCCTGCTCTATTTCAACTAAATAATGTTCTTTGCCACGAGGAACGATCTCATAAACCTGGTCGGGAGAAAATATTATACCCGAAACAAATCCTTTGCGAAAAGTTAGTACGACGTCGCCTTCAAACGGTCCGTAAAAGATCTTTCCTCGCCATGTGCGGTCGTCTAATGCCCGCATCTCGCTGCCTGTTTCGACCGCCTCATAGGTCTTGCCGTCAAAGAGCGGGATCTTGACGCTCGGTCCCCACACATCAGTATTTATACGAACCTTGCTCTCGCGTATGGATGCTATGGACGAAGGGGAACTCGACACCTCCGGTTCACTAACTAATTCGAACAGACTAGGAAGCTTCTGAGCTGTAAGTGAGGTCGCCGATCCAAAGGCGGCTATCAGAATTGTGATAGCAAATAATTTATTTTTCATAACTGCTCCCAAATGGGGTATGCGTTCGGGCGTTAGCGGTAATCATTCGGAAATAATAAATGTCGGAACCATGCCACCACCGGAAGAGACGTTTGCAAGCTCGGTCGACGACAAACGCGTGAACGCTGATCCGACTTTGCCGAGGAAAAGCAGTGGATCGAGGTCAACGAGCTGTTCGGTCAGTTCCCAATTCCCTTCGTCGTCAGTGAGCATTGGGAAAAATTCTTTTGCCGTTTTGACGCGTTCCTGGATAAGGTAATCGCCGTCTTTGAGGGCGAGGGCGATGGCATCGTTCCATTCGGCAGCAGTTGAATTCCAACCAATGTAGATTCCGTGGCCACCGTAATCGTCGTTGGGCTTGAGCACGAGCTTATGCGAATTTGCCCGAGTCCATTCAACCAGATCAACCGCTTCACCATGATTCTCGGTCTTCTCATCACGAAAAATGCGTGTCCAAGGGACATGTTTTGTAATTGCAGAAAGCTCATCTTCACTGAAAAGATATTTGTAACGCTCGTTGGTCAGTACGGCAAAGATCGCTTTTTTATGCACGAGCTTGCCGCGAAAGCTGTTGACCATGCAGATCGCCCCGGCCCGATATGCGTCAAGCAGAGCAGGATGCTCATTCATTATCGGCAGATATTCGTTGACCAACAAACGTTTATAAACAATGTCGATCTCGGTCCCGTTGCATGATAGCCGCGAGCCGTCAAATGCGAGTTCGCCGGGTGAACAGATGATCGCCTGATATCCTTTCGATTCAAAATAATCACGAAAAAGCTCGAATTCCTTGATCGTCGGCAGGTCTTCGAGATCGACGATCGCGATCACCGGTTTGTGGGTCATCACTCCGCCGCAAAATTCGGTGTAGCATTCGAGTAAGACATCGAGCATCTTTGGCGAGCCTTGGAGAGTCTGGATGTTGTAACGCTCCGCAAATTTGTCCATCACCGGCAACGCCCGGAATATCGCGGACGCCGAATCGGAAAACGCGATACCCGCGGGGCTCTCGCCGTTCAGCTCGACATAGCTGTATGTGTCTTCGGTTAGAAATGAATCGAGGCGCGATGTCGGCGAGACGTGTGAGTATTTGGGATCGATCTTGATAAGCTCTTTTTCGATCTCGGTGACACCTAGCTCATCCAAGATCGCATCGTCCTCGACAGCAGCGTCTTTTACCTTTTGCAAAGCCCCAAAGATCGTCTCACACGTTTTTTTGATGAGCAGCCAATCGCTCTCCATCACAAAATGCGGCCGCAGATAAGGTGACAACCGCCGTCCACCAAAGATCAGCTTTGAGCTCTCGAGCTGTTCATCGAGCATCCGTTGCGAACGCGACGCGAGGTCGGCGTCCGTTAACAGATCATGATAATATTCGACCGCCTCTTTTAGCATAGTGTGGTTATTTGGACATGCTCAGGATCTCTTGAAACTCATCCTTTGTCAGAGGCATGACGGAGAATCTTGGCTGACGGACGAGATAGATATTTGCAAGAGCCTTATTTTCCTTGATCGCCGCAAGCGTGACAGGTGTCTTTAATGGCTTAGACGGAGTGAGTTCTACAGCATGCCACGCTGTATCGGTCGGGTCTGGAAATGCCTCTTTGGTGACCTCCGCGATCCCGACTACCTCTTTGCCGACAACCGAATGATAAAAATAGACCTTGTCGCCTATTTTCATATCTTTGAGAAAAAGTCGAGCTTTAAAATTTCGAACACCCGTCCAGTCGGTTTTGCCGTCCTTAACAAAATCGTCCCACGAATATGCAGTGGGTTCCTGTTTAACCATCCAATAATTTGCCATATACGTTTATTTTTTCGCGTCCGCGGCCTTTTTGTTAAGCCATTTTGCCCAACGTTCAAGCACGGGACGAAACGGTTTGAAGATCTTTGCTCGGACACTGCCTTCGGATTGCTTTTCGCTCCAGAGCTTTAGATTCTTTTCGGCGTACTGACGTATCTGCGGTTCGAGGCTGGTTCTTTTTACCGAGTGCCGCAGCGTCAGGTAATAATGCTGGCCGACTAGGGAGAAGATCAATCCGGCGACGTTGCCTTTAAAGCCGCTCTTTGCCATGAACTTCTTGACGAAGCCCTCTGTCGGCTGCAGCAGCGCAGCCATCGACATCTCAAACCACGGCGCCTGATTTTGCACTCGCGGATGGTAAAGCCCAGGCAGGTCGCCCTTTACGGGTACGTCCATATTCTTTAGTCGCGGGTCGGCGATGTAATCGACCAGCTTGATCTTTTCGACGCCGCGATATTGCTCCAAAGGCAGAAAATCAAGCACCTTGTTGATCGTCGCTTCGTAATCTTTTGGCAGCGGAAACGAAGCGGTGTTTTCGATGCGTATCTTTGTGATCTTCGCGGCTTTTTGGCCGGCGGTCTCTATTGCCATAACTGATGTAAATTGTAATTTGTGTGGCGTAAATAGTAAATTCGTCCACAACGATGTGGCGTTTACGCGACAAACTAGTCACTCGCCAACGATGACACGCTCAAATCATGGATAAATCATTGGAAATAGCGTTATGAGAGACTGGCACGGGGTTTGTAATATGATTTGCGATAGAAATCGTGATCATGAATCAAACGACACTTGCAAAACCAATCAGCTCCTCCGGCGTCGGGCTACACACCGGCGTCGAGGTCAACATGACGCTGCGGCCGGCTCCGGCAAATACAGGCTACATTTTTGTTCGCACCGACCTCGATAATTTTGAGATACCCGCTTCGGTCGAATACATCTCGCATTGCAGCTACGCGACAACGCTTATGCG
>JBGTII010000157.1:0-15365 GCA_041745735.1 Pyrinomonadaceae bacterium
TTGAGATTCCGGTGCATTTTCGGACTGCCCGTTTTGGTAAAAAACGGCTCTTACCTGAGAGCGAAACGCACCTATATCGTATTACGCAGGAGATCCTGACAAATATCTGTAAACACGCACAAGCCACGAGCGTCGCGATCAGTTTAGAGCGTCGTAAGGGTTCAGTGATCCTAACGGTCATCGACGACGGCATTGGCTTCGTACCGAAAAAGCAGAAACCGTCCGGTGGAAGCGGCATGGGCCTGATCGGGATGCGCGAAAGGGCTGCGATCGTGGGTGGCACCCTAACGGTTGAATCAGAGCCAGGCAAGGGAACTATAATAACTGTGGTCGTGTCCGAAAAGGGTTCTTAACGAAAGAATCAAATGCCTCTCGGGGGAAACTCGTAGGGCAAAACGTTGGGAAAGGCTCGCCGAATGCGTAACTGCTCTCGGTTTAGCGAGGCTGATGATTTACAATTGTTGCGGACCGCAGACGGTCGATGCAAATATAACGGAGAAAGAGAGAACGATGAGGATATTACGAGTAATAGGTTTGGTGATGTTTGTTGCCGCTTCGATAACCGCGCAGAATCCTTTTAGGGACGGTGAGTTCGCGACAACGAGGGACGCGAATTTTAGCCCGGACGGTAAATACATTGTGTTCGCTTCGTTCGTGGAGCAACCCAAGCCCGATAATAGCAAAGCGGGAGGTAAAAGGATCGACGATGTTTCCGGTGTCATTCGCGTGATGAACGCCGACGGGACCGGAATGCGTGACGTGACACCGAAGAAGTTTGGTATCTACGACTCTAAGCCGAGCGTAAGCTACGATAATTCAAAGATCACTTTCCTGCGTCAAACCGGCCTCGGCGTCAAAAAGACTGTCGACGTCTATGTCGTTAACTTTGACGGCACCGGCGTTAAGAGGGTCACCCACACCGGCGATAAGGTCGAGGCGTTCCCCGTTTTTACGGCAGACGGCAAGGAGATCGTTTATATCAAACTCGAATCGATGTCGCTCGTCGACCGTCAAGAGATCGGCGAACTGATCGCCTACAATGTATCGACCACGATCGAAAAGGTGGTGCTCGGTAAGGAATACAGGGTCGCCCAAGCGATCCCGACAGTAAAGCCTGGCGGATTTTTTATAATCGGGGCAGACCTCGATGCTGCGGGCAAGCCCATTCCGCCGACACGAGATGGCTCGTTTGGCAATCTACTCGGTATTGCATCACCAGAACTCGCCGCAACACGAAACCTGCCGCCGGTGCGGCCTTATTCGGCATTTAAGCTACCTGCGAACGAAGACCCTTTTGTCCAGTCCATCAGCATGGCCAAGGATAGGGGAACTATTGTCGTCACGGTTCGCTACGGCACAGACTATTATTTGGTCACGAGAACCGGCACCGAATCACTCGGCAATTTGGAGGAAGCCGTCATGAACATCTCTGCAGACGGCACCAAACTGATCCATGGCAGTAGGCAAGATCACGTCAAAGTCTATGACATCGCGAGCAAAAAGTGGACGAAGCTGGTAGGGAAACCGTAGACTGTTTTGTAACCTTTCATGGAGATAAACGATTTCGTAGTTAGATTTGCAAACGTCAATGGGACTGGGTCGGCGTCGGCTAACGCTTTGTTTACTAAGGCGGTGTTTCGGATGGGTGTGCCGGTGACGCCGAAGAACATTTTCCCTTCGAAGATTCAGGGTTTGCCGACTTGGTACGAGGTGCGTGTCAGCCAGAAAGGCTACCTCGGACGCCGCGAGGGCGTCGATCTGATGATCGCAGTCAATCCGCAGTCGATGAAGAAAGATTATGCGGACGTGCACGCAGGCGGATACTTTCTTTATGACTCGTCTAAGCCTTTGCCGCCGGGTTATGACCGCGAGGACATCACACACATCGGGATTCCACTGATGGATCTCTGCAACGCCGAGTTTACCGACGCACGGCAGCGGCAGTTGTTTAAGAACATCATTTATATCGGTGCGTTGTCTGCGTTGCTCGATATTGAGTTTGCTATGCTCGAAGGTCAGATCGCCGATCAGTTCAAGGGAAAGGAAAAGCTGATCGAACCGAATATCAAGGCTCTGAATATCGGTGTAAAATGCGCCCGCGAGAATTTCGATTGCCCGCTGGACATTCGTGTCGAACGCCGTGATCTGCTTGGTGACAAGATATTGTTCGGCGGCAATTCTGCGTGCGGGCTAGGTGCAGTTTACGCCGGAGCGACTGTCGCCGCGTGGTATCCGATCACGCCTTCCACTTCGGTAGTAGATGCGTTTGCGAAATACGCCGCCAAATACCGCGTCGATCCAGAAACCGGCAAGAATAACTACGCCATCGTCCAAGCCGAAGACGAGCTCGCCGCCATCGGCATGGTCATGGGTGCGAACTGGAACGGCGCACGCTCATTCACCGCCACCAGCGGCCCGGGCTTGTCGTTAATGAATGAATTCCTCGGTCTGGGATATTTTGCGGAGGTTCCTACTGTCCTGATCGACGTCCAACGAACCGGCCCGTCGACCGGAATGCCGACGCGGACGCAGCAATCTGACGTTTTGCTCGCAGCATACGCTTCGCATGGTGATACGAAACATCCGTTGTTGTTTCCGGCTTCGCCAAAAGAGTGTTTCGAGATGACGGCCGACGCATTTGACCTCGCCGAACGACTCCAAACGCCCGTCATCATCATGACCGACCTCGATCTCGGAATGAACGACCACGTAACGGAGCCGCTTGTTTGGGATGACAGTCGCGTTTATGATCGAGGGAAAGTTTTGACGGGCGGTCAGCTCGATCAACTCGGTAAGCAAATGAACGGCATGCAGGCCGTTGTCGATGAACAGAAACTCGTTAGCAATGGTAACGGCGACGGACACGTGGACGCTGATCTCGCCTCCGAGCTCGACGCGCAGCCGCACGGCGATCAATCGATGACACAGCCGCTCGAGCAATTCAAGGGCAAGTTCGGCCGATACCTCGATATTGACCACGACGGCATTCCTTATCGAACCATCCCGGGCACACATCAGACGGCCGGCGCATTCGTCACCCGCGGCTCATCCCGCGACGAATACGCTGTCTACACCGAGGACGGAGAAGTTTACAGACGCAACATGGACCGCCTCGCACGCAAGTGGGATACGGCCAAAGAGCTCGTGCCGCAACCGGAGATCACAAATGCAGAATTACGAATATCGAATATCGAATCGAAGAACTCCGAGGATTCATCATTCGATATTCGAAATTCGAAATTGGGAGTCATCTACTTCGGTACATCAACCTACGCCGCCGAGGAGGCACTAGAATTACTTGCCGAGCAGGGAATTCATCTCGATGCGATGCGTGCCCGTGCATTTCCGTTCGGCCACGCATTTCGCGATTTCATTGATGCCCACGAACGCATCTTCGTCATCGAGCAAAACCGCGACGCACAATTCAAAAGCCTTATGATGATCGAACTCGGCGTCGATTCATCAAAGCTCATCTCCGTCCTAAACTACGACGGCATGCCGATCACGGCGGATAATATTTTTAGGCAGATCAAGGGACATCATCCGCCGACATAGGCGGGACAGGACCGCGCGCGTATAGGGGATACCAGCGAAAGTTGAAAAACTATGAAAGAACCACCTAAAGTAAAACTCAAAATGACCGGTTCGTAGCGCTGATTTTTGAGAAGACAAAACAACTAAATTAGGAGAAAGAAAATGAGAAAACTTTTTATCAGCACAATGTTAACCGCGGTTGGCTTGATCTCGGCTTCTTTCAGTCAAGCCGCCATCGCCGAAAGCAGCGGACTTTTTATAACGAATTTCGCCGCCTGCAAAGTCAAGAAGAGCAATGCCAATTTTTTTGTCACGGCAACCGAAAAAGATATTAAGCTGAAAAAAGGCACGGTGCTTTCCTGGAAAAGTTTCAATATTCACCAGGGGCTGATCGTGGTCGAAGCCAAAGTCGGAAAAAAATGGATTCAAGGCGAAATTCTGATGGACGATACGACTTGCAGATAACAATATTTCGGATAGTTTTTATATGAATTGCCGTCTGCTTTTTAACATTAGGAGAAAGTTAAAAATATGAAGTATTTAGTCTTCGCATCATTGGGAATCGTTGTTATTGGGGCAGCCGCCGCAATCGGTTATCAGCAATATAATAAATCATCGAACAGTAACACGAACAGTAGTACTAATGCAGCTAACTCGAATACGGCTCAACCAATCAAAAACAATCTGATCGGAACGTGGATAGACACTCAGCCGGAGAGCAAAATTAAATTGGTCATCACCGAAGACGAGTATACCGAATTTAATGACGGCAAAGAGCAAGGACGGAGCAGATACAGACTGGCGGATGAACAAACCGTAGAAATTATGGTTTTAGGCAAACCCGTTCAATTCAAAGCGACCGTCGAGGGCGATAACCTGACGATAATCGCAAGTAAGGGAACAGGTAAATACAGACGCGAATCGGCTAGTACGGCAAACGGCAATCAGGCGGTTGAGACATCCAGCCTAATCAATAAGGAAATCCGCTCTCTCGAAGGACACGAGCTTTGGGTGAATTCGGTCGCCTTCTCGCCGGACGGGAAAACCCTGGCAAGCGGAAGCCGTGACGAAACGATCAAACTGTGGAATGTCGAGAATGGCACGGAGGTCCGCTCTCTCAGCCCACACCCGGATGGGGTGAGTTCGGTTGCCTTCTCGCCCGACGGTAAAACGCTGGCGAGCGGAGGCTTGGACCATACAGTCAAACTGTGGAATGTCGAGGACGGGACGCTAATCCGCACTCTTACGGGATCCCTGAGTCCGATATCCTCGGTCGCCTTCTCGCCGGACGGGAAAACGCTGGCAAGCGGAAGCTGGGATCCGATCAAATTGTGGAATGTCGAGGATGGCACGCTAATCCGCTCTATCAGTATCACGGGATATTACCGTCAGGTGCTTTCGCTCGCGTTCTCGCCGGACGGGAAAACGCTGGCAAGCGGAAACTACGACCACACTGTCAGACTCTGGAAGGTCGAGGACGGCACAGAGCTCCGCTCTCCCAGTGGACACTTCAGCAGGGTGCATTCGGTCGCGTTCTCACCCGACGGGAAAACGCTTGCAAGCGGAAGCGAGGACCGAACAATCAAACTGTGGAATGTTGAGGACGGCCAGCTAATCCGCTCTCTCACAGGACTCTTGGGCACAGCGTACTCAGTCGCCTTCTCGCCGGACGGGAAGACGCTGGCAAGCGGAGACGATGACGAATTAATCAAACTGTGGAAGGTCGAGGACGGGACGGAAATTCGCTCTCTCACCGGACATTCGACGGGGGTGAGCTCGGTCGCGTTCTCGCCGGACGGGAAAACGCTGGCAAGCTGCGGAGGCAATGTCTACACAATCAAACTCTGGCAGAAGGAATGATGCGGAAGAACGAGCTTGGGTACACGGTCCATCGAAAATAAGCTAGTATGTTTTTATGTCAGTAATAGCAGAAACTGAAGAACTTGCCTTGAGTTTATCCGCTTCATATCGGGTGAAGCTGGCTGAGAAGTCGATAAATACAAACGATGACCTACGTTAGATCAACATTCCGCCATCCGGCATTGCCGAAGAACGATCTTGGGTACACGGTCGATTATTACGAGGGCTCGCTTTCGACGCTGTGTGCGGGGTGCGGGCATGATTCGATCAACGCGGCGATCGTCGAGGCGTGTTGGCAGATGAACATCGAGCCGCATAAGGTGGCGAAGCTTTCGGGTATTGGGTGTTCGTCAAAATCTCCCGCCTATTTCCTGAGCAATTCGCATGGGTTTAATAGCGTCCATGGACGAATGCCTTCGGTGGCGACTGGGGCAAATCTCGCGAACCGCGACCTGATCTATTTCGGCGTCTCGGGCGACGGCGACACGGCCTCGATCGGGATGGGGCAATTTGTTCACGTTGTGCGACGCAACTTGAACATGGTCTATCTTGTGATGAACAATGGCTGCTACGGCCTCACCAAAGGCCAGGATTCCGCCACCGCCGACGCCGGTTCAAAGAGCAAAGCGGGAAGCGTGAACCTTTTCGAAGCGATCGACCTCGCTTCGCTCGCTATCGAATTAGGCGCGACGTTCGTCGGACAAAGCTTTTCCGGCGACAAGGAACAGCTCACGCCTCTGCTAAAAGCCGCGATGAAGCACAAAGGTTTTGCGTTTCTCAACGTCATTTCACCCTGCGTGACATTCAACAACAACCCAGGCTCGACCAAATCCTACGACTACGTCCGCGAACACGTCGAGATCACCGGCACGATGGATTTCGCCCCGATGATGACGGAGATCACCACATCGTATGAGGCCGGTTCGATAAACGATCTGGTTATGCACGACGGCACGACCATCCGCCTACACAAGCTTGCAAAAGACTGGGACCCGTTCGATAGGCTATCTGCTGCGGGCGCTCTTCAAAAAGCAAAGCAGACGGGGGAAATATTGACGGGATTGCTCTACATCGACAAGGAGTCGACCGATCTGCACGAGATGATCAATACGAGCGACAAACCATTAAATTCGCTACCGCAGACGGTGTTGACACCGGGTTCGGAAGCAATTGCGAAACTAAACGCGTCGCTTAGGTGAACTCCTTTCGTTGTGGCCCCGCGCTTTTGTTGACACCCGAATGATCTAGGTATATTTTTACCTCGGAGGTTGATATGCGACGTTTACCTACTCTAATTGCTGTTGTATTACTTTCGATAACTATTACTGCGCAAAACGGTGACATGGACGCAGACATTGAGCAGGTGCAATCAACTGTTGGTAGATTGGTGGGACCTAACGCTAAGGCTGACTTTCTATTCCGCGATCTGAGTCTGCTTAGCGGAACGGCCGGTGATCTGGAAGAAGAATCTTTTAAGATCTATCCCGGCAAGAAAAAAGCCGGTGGGCTTAAGGTGCAGTATGCGAACGTTTTAGCGATATCGTCGAAATTAGCTTCTATCTCGCTTGTACCGGATCCGACGGCAAAGCCATTCGGGTCGTGGCAAGTTTTGTCGTCTTTACCCGTTAATCGTGACATCGAGATAAGGCTCAAAGACGGAGTTGAACACAAAGGAAGATTTCGGAAAGCTAACGCCGACGAAATGGTGATCGCAGATGCAGTTTCTGGAAGTGATGTAGTATTGAAACGCGATCAAGTAACTTCCATATTTGTTGTCAGGTATGGCGCACGACAGTTAGGAGGGACAGCCGCCGGTGCGTCTCAAAAGGGAGGCCGGATCGGACGTGAGATCGGAACCGGCAGGGGCAAAGGATTCGCAGAGGCTCTTGGAGCAGGTATCGGAGCGCTGGCCGGTATCATAAAAGGGGCTGCAACCAAGTCTGAGACATTAAAGGTTTTGATCTTTTCTCAATAGACCATTCCTCGCCCAGAGGATCTCAAAGATGTATTATTTAGAGGTTGAAAATTTCGATCTTGATCAGTCCTTCAAAACTATATGAAAAAATTGTTGATTCTCGTCTCAGTAGTTGTTCTTGGCTCGCTTTTTGTCGCCTGCGGCGGCGGAACGAATATTAACGTAAACATTGCAACCGCAAATGCAAACGCATCTAAAGCAAACGCTGCCACGCCGGCCCCAAGTGCAACACCTGCACCAACTGCTGTAAATAACACCAACGCAAACGCCGCTCCTAAAGCCCCGGCAAAAGGTGAAGCAGGCGAGGTCGAGGGTGAACTGCAAGTTGGCAAGACCGAATCTGTGATCCTCTATTTTGGCGAAGAGTCGGGCGATTACGCCGGATATTGCTTTGCCAATGATTCCGACGCGGGCAAGGCGATTTTGGCTGCCTGTAAGGATAGGCAGCAGTGTAAAGTAACTGGAACTATCGATGGTTCGGCCCCTTGCAAGGTTCCGGGTCTCGAAGCAGATCTTTCCGCTAGCGGCCGGATCAACGCCGTTAAGTCAGCCAAATCACTGGGCAAACGCAAATAGTTTGATATGACTCAAATCAAAAAAGGGCGGCTATAACAGCCCGCCCTTTTTTCGTTTTCAGGTTTTGTTTCCTAGACAGCCTCGGACTGCGAGGTAAAGTTAAATTCTTTTAACTTTAACGCCGGGAGCAGGGAACCGCCGCCGCCCTCTGAACCGCCGACACGTTCGGGCTTGCTCATGGCAAGTACATTGCCGGGGCCAAGCATTTTCGTCATTGACTGATTAAAGCGAAAATTGCGTATCGGATAAGCGACCTTACCATTCTCGATCATCCAGATACCGTCACGCGTCAATCCGGTCGAGCTGGCCGTGCGGGCGTCCGTACCGCGAATATACCAAAATCGGCTAACAAGAATGCCCCGTTCCGTCGATTTGATCATGTCGTCTATGGTCTGAGTCGGTCCCGTCGATTCGAGAATCATGTTTACGGGCCCGGGCGTGGGTTCTTTTCCTTTTTGCTTTGCCCAATATCGGTTGTACGTAAGCATCTCGATCGTGCCGTTATTAACAAGCGTCACCCGCTGGGCAGGAAGGCCGCTTTGTGCTGACTGCGATCCGGGCAGCTCCGGATGCCACGGATCGCTGTATAGCCGCACCTTTTCGTCAAACATCTTCTCGCCCAACCGTGTCTTACCGCCCGGGAGGGAGAAAACCCCTCGGCCTTCTTCAGAGGTGCGGGCATTGAAAGACTGCGCAAAACCGCCTAGCAAGTCAGCCACGCTCTGCGGTTCGAGGATGACAGTGTAAACGCCCGGATCAATTGCGCGTGCTCCACGGCCTTCGAGACATTTGCGGATCGATTCGCGAGCAATGCGTTTTGTGTCGAGCTTTGTAATGTCGTTGTGGCTGCGGAGAAAATAGCCGGAGCTTTGACCATCTTGCGTTCGAGCCGTGACCGAAAGGCCGACACCTGTTGAGGATTCGTATTCAAAATTTCCGTTCTTTGTGGCCGTGCCGCCGGACTGAGCCCCGGCGGAGTGAAATCCAGCGCCGATCACGTTGTTCTTTTCGCACTCAGTGATCACTTCGCCGATCTGCTTTGCACGGTCGGTCAATGAAAGATTCTCGGTAGCCTTAAAATAGGCGTTGACCGGCTTGTATATCTGTTTGCCAAGTGTCGGCATGTATTCGCGATCAACAGGCGCAGTGCGGGCGATCGTCTCAGCCCTCTCGACCATTGTTTTGAGGCTTGCATCATCTAGATCGTTGGTGGATGCCGAACCGCGTTTGCCACCGATCCACACCGTTACGTTCGCGTTTCGGCCCTCGGTGGTTCCGCTCGTGAGTACATTATTTGCTGCAAAACGCAGATGCGACTGTTTATTACTACCTACGCTCGCCGTGGCGTCGTCAGCCTTGACCATGGAAATTATCTTTTCGGTCAACGTTTTTACTTCGTGTTCGTTGAGAGGCATTATTCGTGGTCCTCCATCGCTCCGGTGCTCGTCCCCGCAGCGGTGTTTAATACGTTGATATTGCGAAATCTCGCCGGAGGACAGCCGTGGGAAACCGAATTCGATTGTCCGGGTTCGCCCTTACCATCGTTTGGCGAGCCGGGAACTTCATATGTCCCCTGACCGCCGAGACCATCGAGTGCTCCCCAAAAATCAGTTGTTTTCGATTGATACGCGACGTCTTTGAGCATTCCGACGACCTTGCCACCGCTGATCTCCCAAAATGTTTGGCCGCCAAACTGGAAATTATATCGTTGCTGGTCGATCGAATAGCTGCCGCGACCGTAGATCACAATCCCTTTATCCACACCGCTTATAAGGTCATTCTGCGACACATTATCTTTGGATGGCTGAAGCGAGACATTTGGCATTCGAGGAAAAGGAACGCTGCCCCAACTGTCGGCGTGCAGACAGCCGTACGACTTGTCGTGGCCAACGATCTTGGCCGTGTCGCGGGTCGTCTGCCAATCGACAAACAGGCCATCTTTTACAAGATGCCAGCTTTGGCCGGGAACGGCCTCGTCGTCAAAACCGACCGTCGCCATCCCCTCCGGTTGCGTACGGTCAGCGACGAAATTGACCATCTTTGAGCCAAATTGTAACTTGCCGGTTTTGTCCGGCGTGAGAAAACTTGTACCAGCATAATTTGCTTCCCAAAGCATCGCCCTGTCCAGCTCAGTCGAGTGGCCGACGGATTCGTGGATCGTGAGGAAAAGATGCGACGGGTGCAGGACGAGATCGTATTTGCCGGCCGTTACGGGCTTTGCTGTTAATTTCATCACCGCATGTTCGGCAGCGGTTTTTGCCTCGGCCGCCCAATCGTAATTGGTCATATATTCAAGCCCGATCTGCTGGGCTTGCCGCAGGGAATTGACAGCCTGAAAATCTCCACTCGCACGATCGACAGCCGTGACCGAAAAGCTCGGATTGGTGCGGATGATGTACTGATCTATCCGCGAGCCATCTGACGTAGCGAGGTATTTTTGCTCGTTGACGGACGAAAGGTTTGATGTCACAAAACTAACGCCTTTTACCCCAACTGCCGCCTCATTGATTTTAAGCAGCATCGCCGTTTTTTCGTCCGCAGGCACGTCAAATGGATCACGCTCAAATGAGCTTTTCCAAGTCGCCACGACTTTTGGAGTCGGTACAAGCTCGATCTTTTTTCGTTGGATCGCGGAATTTGCCTTTGCGATAGCCGCTGCCTCGGTCGTCACCCGCTTTACCTCATCAAGCGTTACGATCGGACTGCCGGCAAATCCCCATGTGCCATTTATCAGCACACGCACGCCAAACCCGAAATTTTGACCGCTCGACACATTGAGCACCTGCCTTTCCCGTGTCGAAACATTTTCCAGCCTATAGCGGTTTATTCGAATATCGGCGTAGGAAGCACCCAGCTTTTTTGCCATCGCGAGCGCTGCATCGGCTAAGGCATCTTTATGTGCGTCGAGGTAAATACTCGCCGCAGCCTGAGCCTCATAGACCCAGGTCGGCAGCGTCACCGCACCGAATGCAATGCCGGTGGTTTTGATGAAATCACGTCGAGAAAAGGTCATTTTTCCCCTCACTTTTACTGATTGAATAGGTAACTCGGATCGCTCTCAAGTGTATTGCAGTGCCTTTGTCGATGTCAAGATTTAGAAAAGCCGCCAACGCCTGATTAGACGGGGGCGGCTTTCATTAACCAACAACTCGAGTCCTTTAACCGAATATCAAATCCCTGGCTGCTTCAGGATTGCAGCCAGAGCCTGCATTTTCGCGATATGTGGATCATTTCTCATCAGCCGGGACTGCTTTAGAACCATCGAGGCAAGGCCGGTGAGCTTGGCTCGGACAGGTTTATCCAACGCAGCTCGAAGTTGAGCAGTCTCGGCAGCCGAAAATGCCTTGACACGTTCGAGCTGGTCAACATACGCCTTGGCTACGAGTATTTTGTTAGGCCATACGATCATTTGCTGACTTTGTACATTTAGCTCCGTGACCTGGACTGATTTGGCGGCATCGATCTCATTCTGCGAGAGATTCTTGGTCGGCGTCAGTTCAAAAACGTCGAGGCCGCGGGCAATCTCAGACGAATAGATGTTGCCGTTATACCAATACGCCGACCATGAACCTGCGAGAACGAGTATATTTGGATCGATCGGCCCGCGATCGAACGAAGCGATCTCCACGGGTTTCGCAGGGTTTGTAAAATCCATGATCGAGATCCCGCCTTGGTACCACGCCTGTACTTTGATATCGCGGCCGGGAACGGGAACTAGCGAACCGTTATGTGCGACGCAGTTCTCGGTATCGCCTTGGGCGGTCGGTAATTTGTAATAGTTTGCAAAACTTAACTTGCTGTTGTGCAGATTAAATATCGCATTTGCTCCCCATACGTTTGGATCCGTAGCGCGGCATCGAGCTCCCATTCCGCCACCCCATTCGTCGGTAAAAACTACTTTCTTACCGTCATTTGAGAACGAGGCAGAGTGCCAATACGCGTAGTTTTTATCATTGACCGAATCTATCCGTTTCGGATTCGCCGGATCTTTGATATCAAGCAAAATGCCGTTGCCCGAACACGCTCCGGCTGCAAGCCCGAGAGCCGAATAGACAGTGATATCGTGACACTGATCCGTTTCCTCAGGACGCCCTTTGTTTGCGTGCGAACCGCCGTCAGTCAAAGCGTTGATCTTGCCCTTGTCGTCAGAAAAAATACGCGGGCTGGCGATTATCTTTGCATTCTGCGGAGCGGTGACAGGTACTTTGACAATGTCGATGCGAAACCGTGCGGTGTTGGGATCAGCGTCGGGTTTTCCGTCCGAACATCCTGCAAGTTCCTCGCTTGGACGAACGTTGGACGTTCCCGATATATAAATATAAACATTATTCTTATCTTTTGGATCCTCGACGAGCGTATGTGTGTGCGATCCGCGGCACGATTGCACTGCTGCGACCTGTTTTGGATTCGTGATGTCGGAGATGTCAAAGATCCTGACACCGCGGAATCTATCTTTTTCAACTGGAGCTGGCCCCGGAGCCGTCTGGAGGGGAAAACCCTGTGTTCCGCAATCTAGGCGTCCATTTCCCATCTCGACAGACATGAACATCAGATTCTTATAGACCGAAACATCACCTTGTCCACCCGGACACAGCATCGAGGTCACAAGCTGTGCTTTTGAGGGGTCGGCAATGTTGTAGATATTGATGCCGTAAAAATTACCGAGAAACAGATAATTTCCTTGAAACGCGAGGTCGGAATTTGCAAGAGCAAGTCCCGCTAAGGTCATTTTCATCGCCGGGGGAACGGCGTTGCCGGGAATACCAATTGAACCTAATGCTTTATCCACTCTCGGATCATTCGGATCTATTCCCAGATCGAACGCAGCGGGTTTTTTATAAAGGTTCAAATGCTTTATACCAAAACTATATTCCGCAGCGTCGAACAGACCTGGTTTTAGTTTATAACGCGGATCGTTAACGTCTGAGCCAGTCATACCGTCCGGCAGCGGCGGCGCTTTTTCCGGTGCAAACGGATTTCCATCCTGTGCAAAGACTCCGACAGCCAAGACCATCACTGTGAATATCGCTATCGACACTCCCTTAAAACCACCCAAAAGTTTTTGATTCATCATTTATCCCCTATTTTATTTGCTCTAGCATTAACTGCATTATCCGTATCTCTGCTCGCTGGCCGGTGTCCACCTCAGTCGTGAAACCAAAGACCTGAGAGTCTTGACCTGCCCCGGCGGTATCAAAAAGCTGTTTGACCATTACTAAAGCTCCTTCGTGATGCTGTATCATTCCGGTCAAAAATAACTTGTCGAAATCACTTCCTTTGGCCCTTCTAAGGGCCGTCATTTGTTTTCGGGAAAGCATTCCGGGCATCAGATGACTATTGTTGCTGTGATCCATGTCGGACATTTCGTCCATTTCCATCGCGGTCGCCTCGCCGCGGGCAACTAACCATCGTCGCATAAAATTCATTTCGTCCGACTGTGACTGGCTTATACGCGCTCCCAAAAGCCGAAGTTCCTTATTATCTGTGCGAGTTTCGATAAGCGCCGTCATCTCAACGGCTTGGGCATGATGCATTATCATACCCTGCATAAACTCAATATCCTTTGTCGAAACCGGCGGCAGCACGGCACGCGTAGTTGAAGGCAAAACCTTGGTTGCCTGCCCCGGGGCTCCGGGCTGGACAATAACCGGCTGCTGAGCCAAAGACGGCAGGGAGATGAAAAAGATGAAACCAAGCAATGCAAATAGTCGCAACGATGTAGTGGGATTTGAAAGTGTTGAAATCATTTGGTTTGCATCAAAACATCACATTATCACACATCAGATGCCAGTAAAAACAGTTGCGTTCGCACAAAAAAGCGACCAAAGCTGGCCGCTTAAGACGATAATAAATTTGGAGGCGGTGATCGGAATTGAACCGATGAATAAAGGTTTTGCAGACCTCTGCCTTACCACTTGGCTACACCGCCTTTTGCAAAGGAGAAAGGATAAAGGCGAGAGGAGAAAGGTAAAAACTTTATCCTTTATCCTTTCGCCTTTATCCTTTCAAGAATTGGAGCGGGAGACGAGGGTCGAACTCGCGACTTCGACCTTGGCAAGGTCGCGCTCTACCACTGAGCTACTCCCGCATGGCAAATCATAATTTTAGCGTCTGAGACGCAGTTGTCAAGTAACTTGCTCAATTACTTAGCGTAATGTCTTTCAAAAAACTCCAGTCACCGCTGCCGCTCATCTTAACGTTGCCAATGCGTTTGTTTGAGACGACGATATTTGCCGGATACCACAGCGGCATTAGCGGTAACTCAGAGCTGACTAGATCCCAGGTCTTACTGTAAAGCGCTGTTGCTGCAGTCTTATCGACCGAGTTCACAGCATCTTCAACCAACTTATCAACTTCTGCATTCCCGTAGCGGCTGCGGTTACAGCATGAAACCGTGCCACCCGGGATCTTTGTCGAGCTAAACAGATCGCGCAGAAATATCGGATCCTGATTTCCACCGACCCAGACGCCCGTGTACATCTGATACTGGCCCTGAGCGAGTTGTTGGCGGATCGTGTTTACCTCAAGCGTCTCGATCTGCACGTTTAGCCCGACCGCAGTCAAAGCGCTCTGTATGACCTGCGAATATTGATTAACTGCGGCGTTTCCCGCTCCGTATTTGAATGTTACCGGCTCATTTTTATAGCCCGCTTCTTGCAGCAGCTGCTTTGCTTTCGCCGGATCATAATTGTAAGTCGTCCCTGCGGTATACGCCCACGACTGCGTCGGTAAGATCGAACTTGCCACTTTCGCCTGTCCCGACAGCAATTCAGTCACGATCTTTTGCCGGTCGATAGCATAGCCGATCGCCTGCCGGATCTTTGGATTATTCAACGGAGCCGACTGGGTATTAAAAACCAAATATTGAATGTTAGAACCATCAAACTGATCGACCTTTAGATTGCCGCTCGTCATCGTCTTGAGCATATCGGGCGGCAGATTTGAGGGGTTTGGAGCGATATCCACCCCGCCGGATTGCAGCTCGGCTTGCAGAGAAGTTGCGTCGGTCACGGTCTTCACTCTGAGCTTTGCCACTTTCGGAGCACCATCCCAATATTCAGCGTTTGCCGCCAATTCGACAGTGTTTTGCGACGCGTCAAAACTCGTAAATCTAAACGGGCCAGAGCCTACGGGTTTGTCTTTTTGTTCCGCCGCGGTCCCTTGCGGGATGATCGGGATCGCTACGAGATTTGAAAGTAACTGGTTGCGTAGAGCGGGCCGCGTTACTGTAAAAACCACAGTCTTAGCATCCGGTGTTTCTATCGACGTAATGTGTGCGACGCGTTTGGTTTTTGACTCCTCGACAGGCTTTGCGGCGGCGTTGGCATTGGAGTTGGCGTTTGCCGCTGCTGGCGAAGCGGCGGGAGCGGCGGGTTTCGGAGCCTCGGTCTTATCTAGCGGGACCGTATCAAAAAATGCC
>JBGTII010000158.1:0-23403 GCA_041745735.1 Pyrinomonadaceae bacterium
ACCGCGTCCGCCGCCACCACCGCCGCTGCGGTTTTCTTGTGGTTTAGCTTCGTTGACTTTCAACGTGCGGCCATCGACTTCCTTGCCGTTCAATTCGGCAATAGCCTTGTCACCGTCTTCGCTGTTTGCCATTTCGACAAAGCCAAATCCGCGTGAACGGCCGGTTTCGCGATCTTCGATGATGTTTGCTGATTCGACAGCGCCGACTGCGCCAAAGAGGTCATTAAGGTCCTGGTTAGTTGTCTGAAAAGACAAATTTCCTACGTAAATTTTCATTATATTTTCCTTTCCCGCTTAGGGAATTGCTAAAGAAGTGTTGCGAATGCTGGCTTGTTCTTAACCAAAAGCGGAAAGGATGCCGGTCGCGGATACTCAAAAAAACTCAAGAGCTACTTCTGTTTTACTATCAAAGGCCTGCTCTCAAACTTATCCAAAAACCGTTAAAGACGAAGCGCGTTTCCCCGTGGACCGACGCTAAGAGAAGGATTAACTCGATAAGAATGACACCTTAGCGCAATAAAAGCAACTTAAAAATGGGAAGTTAAAACGTTCCGATGGTGACAGTAAAATTGATTTTCCTGCCAGAACATCCAACCTCGTCCGCGGCGTTGGTAAGATAGCGTTATGGAATATGAGATCGGACCTGATCCGCTTTGGGTTTCCCGTACTTTATGGAACGACGATCGCTCCTAGCGATTGCCACTCATCAATGTCAACGCCTTTCGTGGAAGATCGCGAAACTCTGGCGTTTGACACAATGATCCCGCCTGTGCGGGCGTATGTGAGGTCGGCTCCGGTAAGATCGGCCCGCGAAAAATCGACTAGTTCCAGCGTTGTCTGCGGAGCACCGCCGCCCTCGAAAAATCCATTTGGAAGCAGTGACGACAGGTTGGCTCTCCTAAGATTGGCGCCGACGAATTTTGCCCGCCGCAGATTCGCCCTGATAAAACTGGCACCTTCCAGAACGGCATTACTAAAGTCGGCATTCTCAAGTTCTGCCTCAAACAGATCCGCGTCACCCAAAAATGCGTAGTTCAACCGCGCTCCCGTCAGCTTTGCACGCCTCAATTGAGTAGCAACCAGCGATGCCTCGACCAAAATCGCCCCTTGCAAATTTGCTTCATTCAGAAATGCCCGCTGTAGCGTCGCCGACATCAAATTCGCGCCGGCGAGCACCGCCACTTGCAGATTAGCGTCCGTAAAATTCGCCTTTTCACAATTTGCCCTTAACAAACTGGACGAGCTTAGCAGAGCATTGTTAAAGCGGGCTCCATAGAGATCCGCCTCCTGCAGGTTCGCACGGGCGAGAAATGCATCCTGCAAATTTGCCCATCTCAGATGCGCTCCTACGAGTTGAGCGTCGTTCAGATAAGCCTTACTTAAATTCGCGGAGCTCATTACCGCCCCATTCAAATTGGCTTCTACGACCACGGCAGCCGACATATCCGAGTCACTCAAGATCGCTTTTGGCAGCTGCGCACCGCTCAAATTTGCGGCTGAAAGGTTCGCACTGTACAGATTGACCCCGGGCAATCTCGCTTGCTGTAGGTTTGCCCCACTCAGATTCGCCTTAGTTAGATCAACGTATTCAAATAACGTCCCGCGCAGATTTGCCTTGGAAAGAACCGCTCTCTTTAGGTTTGAGTCACTTATCGACGCGTCGTTAAACTCTGAGTGCTCAAGTATTGCACCTTCCAGATTAACGTACGACATCGACGACCCCCTAAGGTTTGCCCAGGAAAAGTCCACTCGTGTCAGGTCCAATTTCGCAGCGACGCTAGTACCAACGATGCCTTGATCTACCAAATAGGCGCCTCGCATATCGGTATCACCGCTAAGTAATCGTCGTTTCCAGCATCGTGCGATTTCTCCGGATTCTTCATACGACATGGACGCCGGAACCTGATTTGCGGGTGTACATTGTTCCTGTCCATAAACCGGGCTGGCGGCAACGAGCCAAAGTCCCGTGGTTAGGATCACTAAGGCCAATAAAGTCGGCACAGAATACCTATGTCTTGCTTGAAACGCCATAATCCTTAATTTCTAATAAGACCATGGGAGCTTAAAACTCGGTAATACCTAAATGATCACCTTTGCGAATTGTTTAGCGAATTCCTTAGCCGCACTTTCGTCCGGCGTCGCACTAAAAACTCCGAATCCGCGTTCTTTTGTAACCCGGAACAGAATGCGTGCTCGTTCGGGGTTACCGCCCGACGCAGGGATCATCGTAAAGACGATCAATTCGCCCTTCAGGTTAGGGTTGTTTGCATCATTGGGTGTTACGAGCCCGGTAGTGCGGTCGGTCAGTTCGAAGCCGATCAGAAAGTCCGCTTGTTGCTCGGTAGATGCCGCCTGCATTTGCGGCAGTTCTTTGAGGATAGCCGCCGTTATTTTGCTCTTCACCGAAAAGTCGTTGCTTACGACAAAGAACCTGCGGGCTCGGGCGATCTCGGATATTGATCCGGGCTGAGCCGACGAAATGACTTGCTGAAAACCCGTGGCAGGAGGCTTGGCAACGGTCGTTGATGTCGTGCCCGTCGTCCCGCCGCAGTCTCTGGAAACGAGAAAGAAATTGCCGTACGGCTGATTAAACATATCGACAGCCGTGACGCCCATTGATATACCGCTGCGCTGCTCGGGTGTGCCGCAATAGGTCTTTAAGAGCTGCGGTTTTAGAAAAGCCTCGATCTGGCCGATCGTCATATTTTGTTTTGACAGGCTTGGCGTTTTCGCACTGATGACGACCGATTCAGTATTGTCCGAGACCTGACAGCCCGATACACAATGCGACTCTGCCGCAAACAACTGGACCTGTCCGAGCGTTAGCGGAAGCGACCTGCGTGTCTCGACGGCTGAGTTATTGATCATCGCCGCGTTTGATGAAGTAGTCGGCGTGAAAACAGGAGGAGATGTTATAGTCGTGCCGCCGCCACCACCGCTTAACCGGTCGCGGTTAAATCGCGCCAAAGCGACGAACTGTCCGTTAGGGAAATTGTCGAGATAGCTTTGGTAGTCACGGGCGTTGTTGCTATTTTTGACGTTGTTCCAAAACTGTTCATCGACACTTAAACCGCCGCCGCTAACTGTGCCGCTGCCCGTATTCGTAGGCGGGCTGCTGACGCCGCCAAGCCTGTCCCGATTAAACCGCGCGAGTGCGGCAAATTGGCCGTTCGGAAAATTGTCGAGATAGCTCTGAAAGTCGCGGGCGTTGTTGCTACTTTTGACGTTATTCCAAAATTGTTCATCGACACTTACCCCGCCGCCGCTAACTGTGCCGCTGCCCGTATTCGTAGGCGGGCTGCTGACGCCGCTAAGCCGGTCGCGGTTAAAACGCGCGAGTGCGGCAAACTGGCCATTTGGAAAAGCATCGAGATAGCTCTGGAAATCAGCTGCCTTGGTGCTGTTTTTTATCAGATTCCAAAACTGCTCGTCAGGACTGTTTCCGCCTGATGACGGACTGCCGCCGGGTGATCCGCCCATAAGAGCGGGTGAGGAACCAAATACCATAACCTCCGCAAGCGACAGCATGGCAGCCGGGTTTTCGATTTGAATACGAACCCAGCGTGCCGTTTTCCGTCCATTAATGGTCAAGGGATTTAGCTGGCTAAACCGCTGCAATCCGAATCGCGGATCATACTCTTCCCAATTACCGATATTTCCTTTTACCCAGATACGGAAATTATCTAGCCGGTCGGAGCAACAGTCGGTGCGGTTCCAGATCTGGATCTTTTCAACAATGAATTCGCCGCCGAGATCGACTTGCCACCATGGGTTGACGGTGCCGCTACAGTCACCTGAGGGCAGCTGCGTTCCGCACCCTGTATGTGTCACTGATCCATTATTAGCGTTGCCGTCTGTGTTTCCATCGACTGCCGCACTTGCAAGACTAGAATTGGGTGGAGCCCAAGACACATTGAGGTTGCTTGATTGGTTAGCGCTCTTGCCAAAGGCGAGATTCCCCGACTGTGCGGAGACCGACAGCAAGTTCGAAAATGCAAAAAATATTGCAACGGTTAATATAGCGGCTGACATCTTTAGATTTTTCATTGTTTTCCTTTCCTTTTCTGACGCGTTAAGTACTAGATCCCGCAACAGTAATAATTTTGGCTATCTACTTATGACAACGAGAAAACCGCGCAAAAAGGGACATTCGTAGGAAAAATCTAACGAATCTAGAAAAATGCCTTATAATAAAGCTATCCAGATAAGCGCAAATGAACACAGATCCAACAAATGAGATCACCCAGTTGTTGATTGATTGGAGCCATGGCGACGAACTTGCCCTAGAGCAGTTAATGCCGCTCGTCTATGCCGAATTGCACAAGATGGCCCGCCATTATATGCAGAGTCAGCCGAGCGGACATACGCTGCAACCAACGGCGCTGATCCACGAGATGTATGTAAAGCTGGCGGATGCCGATAACCAAAACTGGAACAGCCGGGCACATTTCTTTGGCGTGGCATCACAGGCGATGCGTCACATTTTGGTCGATCATGCCCGCAGCCGCAGTGCAAAACGGCGATCCGGCGGCCAAAGGGTCGATCTGGATGACGCGATGATCATTTCCGCCGAACGAACTGAGGGGCTTGTCGAACTTGATGAGGCGTTAACCCGGCTTTCACTGATCGATAGCCGAAAAGGGCGGGTTGTCGAGATGAAGTATTTTGGCGGCCTCAGTAACGAAGAAATGGCCCAGGTCCTTGATGTAACGCCAAAAACCGTTATCCGCGATTGGCAGTTTGCCCGAACATGGCTAATGCGCGAGCTTTCTAATTGATCGTCTCTAATGGATACAGACCGTCTTGCACAAGTTGAGCGGATCTATCACGCCGTATTGGAGGTTTCAGAGGACGAATGGCCATCGTTCCTGACCAGTAAGTGCGGCGACGATGTCGAGTTACGTCAAGAGGTCGAGTCGCTCCTGCCTTTCGCCGGCCAAACGCTTAGTTTGATCGATGTTCCGCCAATAGATTTTGCCGCAGATCTAATACGGGAAAATGAGCGGCCGGATATCATCGGCAAAAAGATCAAGCATTACCGGATCGTCTCGCAGATCGGGGCGGGCGGTATGGGGGATGTTTTCCTCGCAACCGACACAGTGCTCAAACGCAACGTTGCGATCAAATTTCTCAGTGTTCAATTTGCACAGAACGCCGCCGGGCTGGAGCGTTTCTTACGCGAAGCAAGATCTGCATCCGCGCTAAATCATCCAAACATTATTACCGTTTACGAAGTAGGTAAGACTAAGGGAACTCCGTTTATTGCCACCGAATTTATTGACGGTAAAAACCTGCGAAGAGTAATGGATGAGGGCGAGATCTCAGCGAAAGATGCTCTGAACATTGCATCACAGATTGCCTCAGCCCTGATCGCCGCGCATTCTGCCGGAATATTTCACCGCGATATCAAACCGGAAAACATAATGCTCCGCGAAGACAAACTGGTCAAAGTCGTCGATTTTGGCCTGGCAAAGATCTCCGGGACGCCGAGGATCGAGACCAAAGAATCTGTAGATCAAGTTGATCCTCAAATGTCGGCTCCCGGCCTGGTAATGGGAACGCTTGCGTACATGTCACCGGAACAGGCCGCAGGCAAGCCGGTTGACTCACGGAGCGATATTTGGAGTCTTGGCGTTGTGATGTTTGAAATGTTTTCCGGCCAAAAGCCGTTCAAGGGTACCGCTCCCGGTGACGTGATCGCTTCGATATTGAATGATCAACCGGAATTGCCGGCCAACGAAGTCCCCTCGGAAATCAACGCCGTGATCTCTAAAATGCTTGCCAAAGATCCAGAACGTCGATACCAGAGTGGTGAGGAACTGCTTGTCGATATCAATGAACTTCGTCGAGATCTTGGCATTGGTACGGATTACGACACCCATGCACGAACGGCCTCAAATGGAACCGGGACTATTACAGGCACTTCGATCTCAAGTGCTGAATATGTCGTCGAGGGAGTTAGGAAACATAGAGCATCGTGGGCTGTGGCGGCTGTCGTGTTGGTTGCGTTGCTTTCGGTCGCGGGCTACTTGTATCTGGCACCAGCCTCAGCGATCGCCAGTTCGATAGCGGTTATGCCGTTTGAGAATGTGAGCGGAGACCCCAACGCCGAATATCTATCGGATGGTATGAGCGAGGGACTCATCAACGGCCTGTCACAATTGCCTGAGGTTAAGGTGGTCGCACGGAGTTCGACGTTCAAATTCAAGGGTCAGACCTTGGACCTTAACAAGGTTGCAAATGAACTCGGAGTGCAGACGATATTGACCGGCAAAGTCTCAAAGAGGGATGACGCTCTGCAAATAAGTGTCGAACTCGTAAACGTTAACGATAATACTCAGATCTGGGGAGAAACGTTTGTCAGAAAGCCCACGGAAATTGCTCAGATCCAGGCCGAGATACTAGATCAGATCATTGGCAGACTTGGGCTTTCGATTGCCAAGCGGAAACAACAACAGATCGTCGAGGGAAATAATGCCGACCCACAGGCGTACGAACTGCTGCTAAAGGGCCGGTTTTTTCACGCCAAAGGCACTGAGGCGGATGCGAAGAAAGCGATCGAATATTATGACCAAGCCATCGCGCTCGACCCGAACTATGCTTTGGCGTATGCGGCCGCGTCGAGTTCGTATCTGTATCTCGGCGTGAACGGTTTTTCGGATCCGAAAGAACCGCTGGCGAAAGCTGAGACATCGGCACGGCGGGCTCAGGAGCTAAACCCGAATCTCGCTGAAGTTCATCTGGCAACCGCCGGTATCAAACAGTTTTCGTGGGATTGGCCCGAGGCCCAACGAGAATACAAAACCGCGATCGACCTAAATCCCAATCTTGCGTCGGCTCACTTTAGATACTCTCTTTTTCTTAGTACCCAGGGCCGACACGAAGAGGCTCTTGCAGAAATGCGAAAGACCCGGGAACTCGACCCGTTAAAACGAGGGATCAATCTTGATATCGGCTATGTACTCTACTTTTCGAGGGACTACGATGCCGCAATTGAGCAGTACGGGATAGGATTGGAACTCGATCCGGAATATGCGGGCGGGTATTATGGGCGAGGTCTGATAAACATGGCGAAAGGGGATCTTGCTAATGCGATCATTGATTACAAAGAATTTATCAGGCTGAATGGTGATCATACAGGTATCAACTGTTACCTCGGATCCGCACTTGCGAAAGCGGGAAGAACAGACGAGGCGAAAGCAATACTGCGGCGGCTTGAGACAGGTAAAGAATATGTTTCGCCCGTAGAACTGGCGATCCTATATGTGGGACTAAACGAAGAGGAAAAAGCACTTGCATCTCTCGAACGCGCGCTTGCTGAGCGGGATTCACAAATGCAGTACTTGCTTATCGAACCAAATTTTGACCAACTTCGTACGGAGCAGCGTTTTGCAGAACTCGTGCGAAAAGTTGGCTTGGGTTCTTAGGGGCATGGGTCTGAATAGTCAATCGACGCTCGTGCTCGACGCTAAAAGGCGTTATATTTTTGACGAAAAGCAGAGCAGATCGGTGTGGAACTTTACCCTGCAAAAATGTGTGCCGTGCTCTCGATCAAGGCTTTGACAAAGTTGTTTCTCGACGGGGCTCGGTCGACCTACCGGACCTGCGGGCGACAGGCGTTCCCAGGAAATCCACACCAGTTAATGCGTCAGTGATCCGTAATTTCCTAGACTCAAATTGATACAGTCTCGATGTGACGCCGATCTCAAACATGCCGCCCGGCGGGATGCCATCGAGCCGGTAATATCCAAATCTGCGGGTCGTGGTACTCCTATAGAAACCGTCGGGACCGGTCACCCATACGACTGCACCCGCGACTCCGCGGCCGCTCGGAGCCCGGACGTTACCCGAAATGGAAACCGCTGTCTCGATCAAGCGCGCAGCACCGATCCGCTCTTGTCCGCCGAGTTTGGTAAATGCGCCGCCGACCAGAATGCCGCCGTCAGGCTGGACAAAGAGGTCATACACAATATTATTGGCCCCGCCGGGCGGATCGAATGCCGTATCTACCGCTCCGTTTGGCAGCAACCGGGCGATCCGCCGACGTTCAACACTATTTACCGATATAAAGTAGCCGCCTACCAATATCTTATCGTCCGGCTGGACCGACAGAGCCTCTACCTGATCGCTGACAGGTACGTTAAATGTGTTATCGGGATTGCCGTTGGCATCGACGCGCAGGATCTGGTTGAAATTTCCCGCGAAGACAAGCTTGCCATCCGATTGGCGCTCTACCTCGTAGATCACACTGCCCGGGATCGAGGGCGACGAAAACGAAGCGTCCGGCGTACCATCTGTATTGATTCGTGCGAGATATTGAAAGTTCGAGTTGTTGTTTATATTCGTAAAGCCGCCGCCGATAATGATCTCGCCATCGGGCAGCAATATAATGTCGTGCACGTTGATCGTGCCGCCGAGCGCACCGACAAGCGGAAATGTAGTGTCACGACTCCCGTTCGGATTCAACCGGACCAATCCGGACCTGGTCGGACTTGAGGCGCTGCCGGTAATTAGCGATCCCCCGACAAAAATTTTGCCGTCTGGCTGAAGCTCGATCGCCCCAATGCGCGTGCGACTATTGATGGACGACGAAAATGGAACAAAAGGTGCGGAAAAGCCCGTATCCTGCGACCCGTCGGCGTTTAGCCGCAGGAGCGTCGAGGGCGAGTCGCCATTGACGACGAGTATTTTGCCATCTAGCTGCAGTTCCATGTCGTTGACGTAGCCCAGGTTCGTCGACGGAACAAAACCGGCATCTATCGTGCCGTCTGCGTTATAACGAACGATACCGCGACGCCTGAGGTTATTTGCGTAGTACATTGTGCCGCCTACGACCACTTTGCCGTCCGGCTGCTGGAGGATCGTACTGCCCTCACCCTCCATGATCACATTGGCAAAATTAAAATCTGTGTCAATCGAACCGTCCGGGTTCATTCGCCCGACGTTGTTGTAAAAATCGCTGTTCGTCGGAAGCGGAAAGGCTCCCGCGATAAAGATCTCTCCACTCGGCAGCAGCGATAGCTCGCTAACCACACCTGCGATCGGCGTGCTCGTGACAAATGTCTGATCCAGCGATCCGTCAGTGTTAAAACGTGCCACGCGCCAACGCGTATAGTAGATCGGGTCTGTTTGAATGCTGGAAAATTCGCCGCAAACGATCACCTTACCATCGGGCTGTATGGCCAGATCAGGAAACGAGAGGGCATTTATAAAGGCGACGCTGCTTGCGAAAGCGTTATCGGTCGAACCATCCGAATTTAACCGCACGATGAATTTCTTAAACACCCCGTTAACGTATTTGAACCAACCTGCGACGTAAAAGTCTCCGTCCGGCAGTATTTCCAACGCGGTGACCCAGTCGTCTAAGATCGTTATCACCCTGTCAGTTGTGCCATCGGCATTGAAACGGACCAGCTCAGCGCCGCTGGAATTTGTCGAGGCATTTCCGGCTACGATCTTTCCGTCAGGTTGGATGACCACGTTATTGCTGTTCTGCCTCGCGGCTGGACGAAAGCTAAAATCAAACGTGCCGTCTGGATTAAGGCGGGCCAAATACCGAAACTGCACTATCTGACCGTTGCTCGGGTCAACGATCGAAACCTCGAATCCGCCGCCGATAATTATCTTTCCGTCGGGTTGGAGCTCAATATCATTAACACCACGAATTTCGCCGACAAATTGGAACGTGGTATCAAGAGAGCCATCCGGATTCAGCCGTTCGATCGATCTGGCCGGTGCATCGACTTCGCGCCTAAAGTTGCCGCCGATCAATATCTGGCCGTTGGGCTGGATCTTTATGGCATCGATTGAGCCTCCGGTAGTCAGCGAAAACAGAGTTTCGGCCACACCGATATCGCCGGCATTAAAGCTTGGGTCGGGCGTTCCGTCCGCGTTGAAACGCGCAATACCACTTCGCGCAAGCCCGCTTGCTACGGTAAAGTTGCCGCCGACAAGTATCTTTCCGTCAGCCTGAACGGCAGAAACATGAACTCCCGGCCGATTACCTGTGCTTCCAAAATCCTGTAATAGTGGCGCAAATGTCTGATCAACCGCCTGCGATAGATAAGTGGATGTGAAAACGAAAAGTGTGAGTGATAGCGGACCTGCTATTTTGGAAAAGACGGACATTCGAACCCCCTGGGAAATAAACGGAATCTTAAGTGATACAAATAAACATACTAAACTACAGTGAGTCTACAAATCGATAAAAGACTGGTCTGTATGTTAACTAACACTAGACTCTTGATCGGACGATATATTTTTAGGCTAAAGCAGGGTAGAATGGTGTGGAAATTTACACTACAACGTGAGCCGGTATAAAAAGTTTATGAAACAGATAATTTCACGCCTTTTGTTGAGTTTTGTTTTCGTAGCCACGGCATCGGCGCAGGTTTTGCCGGTGAAGATAAAAAAGTTTCTTGACGACTATTACACGTCGGCGGAGATGGGCAAGTGGCAGCAGGCTCCGGGAGCTTGCAGCGGCAGGAAATGGCTGCTGACCGGCGATTTTAACGACGACGGACGGACGGATTATCTGGTTCGCATCGTGACAGGGAAAATAGGCCAACGCAGCCTGCATCTGATCGGCTTTATTAACGAAAAAGGCGACTACATTCCTGATCCGTTTTTGGAAGAAGAATATAAGGGCGACACCAGACGAACCGCGACCACGATCATAAAGAAAGGTTCGTCGATCAGCAGTGTGCTGCTCGGCGAGGGCGGCCCGACCATGCGTTTAAGTGTTGATCTCGTCAATCAATATATCTGCGAGACTGACGCGGCCATGGTGTATTCATTTCGGGACGGCCAATTTAAGAAATACGGTGACGGCGGTGGAAACGAGGTTTTGCCCGGTCCTCTTCCGCAGGTTTTTCCAACACCGAAGCCCACTCCGAAACCGACGTCGACGCCAATTATCAAAACGACACCGCGTCCCACGGGCAATCCTCCGGTCCAAACGCCTAGCTCTACGACGCTGCCAAATATTGTCGGGTCGTACCGGATCTACAAAGCCGACGGCACGGTCGATGCGTCCGGCGGGACGGTTTTGTACGAAAACGGCGTGCTGACATTTAAGATATCGGACGGACGGGCGTTTAGCAGCGCAACCGCGTTTGTAAAAGACGGCGTCATCTCGACCGGCTGGGGCCGCACCGCCATTACTTCACCCGACGGACAAACGATATTTTGGTCGGACAAGACGCGGTGGGTCAGAAGATAACTTTATTCGAATTGATCACGAGGAGCTTGCAATGTTCGCAAAAACAACTAAATTATCTAACGTTCTAAAATTTGTCTTGCCGCTATTTGTCGTGCTGCTGATGCAGATGTCGGCAAATGCGCAAAACTACACGCAAAACGAGCAGGATTGTTACAACATGGTCCAAGGCAAGGTCGCGTATAACAAGGCTGGCGAAAAGAAGTGGTCCGAAAAGAATGCCCGCGATCTGTGCCGGGGCACAACCTTTCCGGTGCGGACTGTCGATTGTTTTAGTTTGCGGGTCGCGAACTACAACGACTGGAAACGCGGCATCAACGAGTGTTCGCAAGCCGTCCTCAACAATCCGGTCATCGATCCCGCGAAAAACTACGCGCAGAACGAACAGGACTGCTACAACTTGGTCCAGGGCAAGGTCGCCTATGACAAAGCAGGGAACAAGAATTGGTCCGAGGCCAACGTCCGCAGACTATGCAAGAACACGACATCCCCGGTACGCACGGTCGATTGTTTTAATTTGCGAATGGCCAATTACAACGACTGGAAACGCGGCCTTGATGAGTGTTCCGCAGAGTTAAACGGCAAATGGAAATGGATCGCTTACGGGAGTGATGGCAAATTAGTTAGCGGTCATTTTGAGGTCGCCGGATTGGGAAGCGTTGATATTGCCGGTCTGACCTTATTTAGGGGACAGCGCCAGGGAAACAATATCACCTTCGACTTCAAGGACTCTTTTGGCAATGTTTTGCCCCTGACGGGAGTTATTTCAAATACCGGAACCAGGATCGAGTGGTCAAATAAAACGATCTGGATCAAAGACGACGGTAAATCGCCCGCAGCCAACGTGCCGGTCAATTAGCGAAAAGGAGCGTCACATTGTGAAAAATGATCATTCATCTGTGGGTGCAGGGCGAAATTTAGCCTTATGTCTCCTGATCCTCGCGGCGGTCAATCTCGCGTGTATGGGGTTCAAAAAGCCCTGGCGGGATTATTCGCCAAAACCGTTCTCGTCCGCCGCGTGGCTCGCCGGTGACAAGATCGAACGCGGGCGGATGATGAAGGATATGTTTCGCAACCCGAAAATGGATATTAGTAACCGCGACGCAGCCATCAAAACGCTCGGCGAACCTGACATCAAAAAGACGATCGAAAACAAAGAGGTCTGGTTTTACCGCATCGATTTTGGCATCCCGGATGCAATGGATCTGATGGCGATATCATTCGACGAAAAAGGCCGCGGCTCAAGCGGCTACGCTCACGGAGGAACGATGTCGATGGGCGAGAAAGAAAGTGATCTCTAGCTGAAAATTTTGAAGTCAGGCTAAAACCGGGACTTAGTAATAGGTGATCGTGTGGTCGTAGATATAGACGGGATAATATGCTGACGTGGGGGTGCGCCGCTCTAACCAAGTGTATTTAGTCAGATTCCCGAGAGCGTCAAATTCATTTTTATAAACCGTTTTCTTTTCGGCGATCCATTCGGGTTCAATATTTTCGTTTCGGCTTCCGGGTGGTAAGGGGCCGGCAATAAATCGCTCTTGAGATGATTCGGAGTTGCCCATTCTAACACTGACGGTCTTTGATTCAGGATCGCCATTGGGTTTAAAGAAAACCCACTCGGTCACGGCCTTTCCGTCTGAATTGTTGTTGGTGTATCGGGAAGTCAACAGGAACTTTGCAGATACGGGAGGTTCTAAACTAGGTTTGAGAGTGTACCCCTCCTGTTTTAGTTCCACGCCATTTTTATCTCGATAAGAAATCCATCTTTGGAGATCGCTGCCTGGCCGTATATTGGTTTGGATCTGTTGACCATTATCCAAATACTGAACAATCGTTTCTACTTCGATCGAACCATCTTTCTTTTGAAACAGGTACTTGACGGCATTACCGTGAGCGTCATATCCGATCAGTTTTTTGCCGGTCAAGTTTCCAGTGTGGTCGGTAGTCGTTTCTAGAATTAACCGCCCACGTACGTCGTAATCGAAGGTCTTTTTGGTTGATACGGATTCCGCTATTTCGGGCCTTACCAAAATTGCTCCATTAGGTGCTCGATACGAGGAAAAAAATGTTCCTCCCGGAGTCTTTGCCGAACGAGAGATTGTAGCAGTCTTTTTCCTATGCCCTCGATCATAAGAATAGTAGTGTTTCTCGTAATAAGCTCCATCACCCGAGTTGGTAAAGAGCCACAATACGACCAAATCCCCGTTACGAGCGTATAAAGATAGTCCCGCCAAATTTCGTGACCCCGATTTTCTATTATTTTCCGATACCCAAAATGCTGTTTCGTAGGTTTCTACGCTCATAACCGGGCCTTTCAAACCATTCTGCTCTCGTTCAGTTTGAGCCTGAATATGTGTAGTTATGAGTGGAATCGTCAGCAGTATAAAAGAGAGGAGTATTTTCTTCACAAATTTTAACAATTGACTGTTTAGTCAACTTTGATGCGAACTCACAGATTTGCGTTGGAAAAGAGGAGTTTACTTTTTGCCGAGTTCGACTGCCCGTTTGTACGCTGCGTACACTGCTTTTGAGAGCACGGTTCGCAAGCTGCCTTTTTCCATTTGGTAGATCGCCTCAGCGGAGGTGCCGCCGGGGGAGGTGACCATGTTGCGGAGTTCGGCTGGGTGTTTGTGCGATTCGATGGCGAATTTTACCGAGCCGAGCATCGTTTCCTGCACCAGTTCTTTTGCCATGGCGCGTGAAAAACCTAGATGCACGCCGGCGTCGGTCAGGGCTTCCATTACCATAAATATATAAGTCGGGCCGGTGGCTGAGAGCGAGGTCGCCATGTCGATCATGTTTTCCGTCTCGACGAACAGCTCTTTGCCGAGAGCCGACAGCATTTCACGGACGTGCCCGCGTTCAGTTTCCTCGACCGCTTCGGTACACGTCCAAGCGGTAATTCCCGCACCGATCTGCGACGGGGTGTTTGGCATTGCGCGGACGATCTTTGCGGTGCCGAGTTCACCTGCGAGCTTTTCTATCGTGGCTCCGGCGACGATCGAGATGACCAACTGGCCTGGGCTGAGGCGTCCGCTCAGGTCATTGAATACGTGCCCGAGTCGCTGAGGTTTCACACAAATTACGACGATGGAATTGTCTTTAATCGCCTCGGCATTTTCGGCGACAACGGCGACACCGTGGCGCTCGCTGAGTTCCGTACGACGGTATTCCCGCGGATGGCTCGCAGTGATCTGAGACGCCTCAACGATCCCTTGCCGCAAAAGCCCGCTGATCATCGATTCGCCCATCACGCCGCATCCGATAAAGGCCAGGTGCATTTCTTTTCTTTCGTTTGCCATAATGCTCATTAGAGAATAGCTTATTACAAAAATCAAAATGCTCACTATACGCCCCGCCGAAGAACGTGACAAATTTGCCGTGTGGCAGATCATCAAAGAAGTGCTTGCCGCCGGTGACACTTATACCGATACCGATTCGTCTGAGGAGGCGATGGATGATCACTGGCGATCGCCGGACAAGCACAAATATGTAGCTATAGTGGATGGTGAGGTCGTCGGCACATTTTATCTGAGGGCAAACCAGCCCGGACGCGGTGCTCACGTCGGCAACGCATCATATATGGTGTCGTCCACAGCCCGCGGCCAAGGCATTGGCAAGCAGATCGCCCTGTGGTCGCTCGACGAAGCCAAACGTTTGGGCTTTACGGCAATGCAGTTCAACTTTGTCGTCAAATCCAACGAGAACGCCGTTGCCCTCTGGCAAAAGATCGGCTTCGAGATCATCGGCGAGATCCCCGACGCATTTGATCACGCTCAAAACGGTATGACGAATGCATATATTATGTACCGTAAGTTATAATTGCCGTTTTACCATGACCATCGACGAACAACTCGAATTTCTCAAAAAAGGCACGGTCGATCTTATCCGTGAAGAAGACCTGCGCAAAAAGCTGGAACGGTCGGCAAAGACCGGGAAGCCGCTGCGCGTAAAGCTCGGCCTCGATCCGACCGCTCCGGATATTCATCTTGGGCACACGGTCGTGATCCGTAAATTAAAGGCGTTTCAAGATCTTGGTCACACAGTGATCTTTCTGATCGGCGATTTTACCGGCACGATCGGCGATCCGTCGGGTAAGAATGTCACGCGTCCGCCGCTTTCACGTGAGGAGATCGACGCCAACGCCGAGACTTACAAGCGGCAGATGTTCAAAATTCTCGATCCTGACAAGACCGAGCTGCGGTTTAACGGCGAGTGGATGGACAAATTTACGGCTGCGGATTTCGTAAAGCTCTGCGCGAAAACCACCGTCAAACAGATACTCGAACGCGACGATTTTACAAAGCGAATGGCCGACGAAAAACCGATATCACTCCACGAGCTGCTCTATCCGCTGGTGCAGGGTTATGACTCGGTCGCCCTGAACGCCGATGTCGAGCTTGGCGGCACGGACCAGAAATTTAATCTGCTGATGGGCCGCAATCTACAGCGTGAATACGATCAGGAGCCGCAGGTCATCATCACGACGCCGCTCATCGAGGGTCTCGACGGCGTTCAGAAAATGTCAAAATCGCTCAACAATTACATAGGCATCACGGAGCCGGCGGGCGCAATGTTTGGTAAGGTGATGTCGATCTCGGATGAGCTGATGTGGAAATATTATGAGCTGCTGACCGATCTGTCGGTATCTGAAATTTCAAATTTGAGATCTCAAATGGAGCAGGGTGAAAACCCACGTAACCTCAAAGTTGACCTCGCCAAACTCATAATCGCGGATTTTCATTCTAAAGATGAAGCGACGGCTGCTGAGGAAGAGTTCGTCAAACGCTTTGTCCAAAAAGAAGTGCCGGACGAGATAGACGAAAAGCAGATCGCCGGCGGTACCTACAATCTTGCACAAATTCTCGCCGACACCGGCCTCGCCGCATCCAAAGGCGAAGCTCGGCGTTTGATCGAGCAAGGCGGTGTCAAGGTCAATGGCGAAAAGGCCACCGCTGCAAATGCGGACATCGTTATCGGCGACAACGGCGTCTTATTCCAAGTCGGCAAGCGTAAGTTCCTAAAAGTAAAATCCTTGTGATACGACGGCCGACAGGCTATAATCCATCTCACCCTAATGAGAGAAACCGCAACAAAACGGACAAAACTCGCTGAACGGATAAACGCCATCGTCAGCGCCGAAAAGCCTTTTCGTAAAATGGCGGGCGATTGGTCAAAAAAGGCCAAGAGTGCGATGGACGAGGCAAACAGCCTGTCGCTCGAGCGGGTCGAGATCAGGCTCAAACGTCTGCCGCCAAAGCTTGATGGGTTTAAGATCATCCAGCTTTCCGACACTCATCACAGCCCTTTTACTAGCCTCGAACATATCGAACGAGCCATTAAGATCGCTAACCGTCTTCGGCCGGATATGTTCTTGCTCACTGGGGATTACGTCTCGCACGCCCGCGAATATATCGCTCCGGTTGCCGCCGCCCTCGGCCGGCTCAAATCGCGTTATGGCACTTACGCCTGTCTCGGCAATCACGATCACTGGACGGACGCTGATCTCGTCACTGAGTTGTTTCGCGGCGAGGGAATTAATGTATTGATAAACGAAGGTTTTCGATTTGAGACGCGTCGCGGTTCTTTTTGGATCGCAGGCGTCGATGACTATATGGTCGGCAAGACCGATGTGCCGGCGTCGCTGCGGGGTTCATTTCCCGACGAGATGAAACTGCTCCTTGCCCACAACCCCATCATCTTTCGTGAAGCCGCCCGTTACGGCGTGGATCTGACATTGAGCGGCCACACGCACGGCGGCCAGATCAAGCTCCGTGACGACGAAAAACGCATCCTGCCGCAGCGAAAGTTCAAAGCCGGACTGCACACGCGTCGAAGCTCACAGGTCTATATCACACGCGGGATCGGCACCGTCGTTGTCCCGATGCGTTACCAGTGCCCGCCCGAGATCTCTCTATTGGAGCTGCGAGCTGCAGAATGACCGAATCCGCCGTCTCAACAAAAATAGTCACGATCCCAAATCTGCTGACGTTTCTGCGGATGGCGTTGATACCCGTTTTTGCGATGTTGCTCGTCTATCAACGCGAAGGCTGGGCCCTAATTGTATTTACTATCGCCGGTGTGTCGGACGGGGTCGACGGTTTTGTCGCCCGGCGGTTCAAACAGGAATCGGAGCTTGGGACCATCATCGACCCGATCGCGGACAAGCTGTTGATGACCACCGCGTTTATCATGCTGACGCTCTCAAGCGTCGTGGGCACGCCTCGGCATCTGCCCGTTCCGTTTTGGGTTACTGCAACGGTCATCGGCCGTGACGTGGCGATCATCTGTATTGCCGGAGCGATAAATGTGATGACGGGCTTTCGCGGATTCAAACCGTCCTGGCTCGGTAAAGCTAGCACGTTTGTCCAAGTCGTCGGTGTGATACTGATACTAGTTGCGGCAGTTTTCCCACAGCTTCGCGGGTTTTACCTTCCCACGGTTTACACGATCGTCGTTGCGTTTGCCGTGTTCTCAGGCGGGCATTACATCTTTTATGTCGCAAAGCTTATGCGCGAGGCCGACGCGGGTCAGAACCGGGAGCCGTAGCGACCGGGTTCATGCGACGTCATTTGATGTCGCCAACCTTTCCTTAGATCACAATACAAACTTGGACGGATCCGGCAGCGGCGTAGCATTTTTGACGGTGATGAACTCAGCGATACCGGCGTCCGAACCCCTGCGAAACTTATACACCTGGTCGAGGCGTGCTTTCCAAGTGGCATAATTCGGGTTTTTCGTGGCCTCCGCACGTTTGGCGACCCGCGCGTAAGCGTCCAGCATCAGGTCGATCGCCTCGTTGATCCTCGCCATAACCTTTTTTGTTTCGTCATCGGTTATGGTTTTTGCGGCGGCCCTTGCTTTGAGGTCGGTCGAGAGTTTTGCGTAAATACCTTCGTAATACATCGCGATCAGATAGTACGCTAGAGCTTCATTTTTGATCTGTGATTCGATCAACGTAGCTTTGTAAATATTGCCGGCGGCTGCGGCGGGTTCTTTTTCCATCGACAAACTGCCGTCGATAAAATACATATACGCAGTCGCATCGTTTTTATCGACATACGGTGCGAACGACTTTGGAGCAGTCCCTGCGTCGATCAGTTGAACGCTCTTTCTCGAATACGCGATAGCATCATTCGTATACGCCGCTCCTTCCGGGGTTCCCGAAGTCGCATAACCGGCATAGGCGAGATTCATCAGCACCTCAAGATTATTAGGCTGCTCATTGAGGATCTCGCGGCCGATCGTAAAGCTTTCCGCATATTTTTTAGCGTCGATCTGGACAAAAAACTGATTTTGACGATATGCGTCAACGTACACCTTGACCTTGGCCGTGTTGGTGTCCGTATCTTTGCCAAATCTCGCGAGATAATCTTTGCCCACGGCATACGCTTTGGCCGAATCCTCAGGCTTTTTGGTGTTGGACAGTGTAGCGATCTCTTTCAAAAGCTCCTCTTTTGTAGCCGGCTTTTGAGCATAAGTGCTAGAAACAAATAAGACCGTAGCCAGCATGATAACGAAGGCCGAAAATAACTTTTTCATAGTAGTGACAATTTCCTCAACAAATCTAGATTCTCGAATACTGTAAATATATCAGAGCAGATCTTATAGTCTCAAAATTACAGATGCAGTTAATACGCGTTTCGCTGTCTCATGGGTTCAATGGAGAAAAGGATCGGACTCGCAGCCCTGACCCCATTCATTCCCTTTTTGACGAATTGGTTAATTAGCCTTGTCGAAGCATTTCACTTTTTTATCGAAAGTGCTTGCGTCCAGCTTAGAATTTACCGTCAACCAAGAAAGCTTTATCTTCATCACGCGATCCATGTCTATCTGAAAAGGGAGCATCACATTGTTTATCTTTCGATAGTCGCCGAAGGTGTACATGATACCGGGCAGCGAAAATGTTTTAAGCAATCCCGATTTATCGTCAAAGGATAGGCCGACGTACCAACCCTCAGGACTCGTCGCGGACAGTATGCGGCGAAGACTACCTTCAGCCAGATATTCACCCTCGTATTTAAGCCCATTTAAATATTCGAGGTCGGTTGCGTAGAAAAACGCCCACAACAGATGAGTATTCTTTGCATAAGGATTGGGTGGCAATGCCCGATCGACGCCTATATCCGATTGTAGAATTGATGTCTTGCCGTTATGGATCTCGCGTATATCTCCCATTGCGGTCGATTTGGTCGACATCATATATTTGTCAGGAAACTGAGCCGCGGCATAAAATTCGATCAAGCCCTCACCCTCTCTATCGGTCTCAATGCTCCCGCGCATTTCATATGACGAGATCCCTTTTATTGCGTCTGCTCCACCAATTGCTGTAATAAAATCCGCAACCATCTTAAGCGATCTGGGGTCATTGGGGCCGGGTGGCGGCAAAGGCGTCGGTGTGGCGATCGCCTTGATCATTGGGGGAGGTGCATCGCTTGTCAATAGCAAAGGGGCCGCAGTTGGGGAGATCTTTTTCGTACCGAGTGCAACAAAAGCAGACTCGTCAGCGATCAATGCCAGAGCTTTATTTAATTGGGTGTCCGCACCTTGGAGCAGTGATTTGCGGTCGAGGGCGATGGGGTGGTCAGGTTCTAAACCTGTTCCCTCGAGCGACTTACCTGTGGAAGTAATAAAATCGGCGATCGGATAGACCATGACTGCCCCCGTCGAAAGACGGGTCCAATACGCGGGCAATGACTGGCCGCCTGTTCGTTCGCCTACCACGATCGCCCGTTGACTGCCTTGCAGCCCGGCGGTAAACATTTCAGATGCGGACATCGACTGGCCGTCTACAAGTACGACGATCTTACCGGTAAAGTGTTTATTTTTTGGTGTTACAAGAAAGGGTTGACTGGACCCGCGGGAAATAATTGTACCAAGATTCAACTCCTTGTCAGTAAGCATGCCTACGAGTCCGACCATTGATGCGAGCAGACCACCTAGATTGCCGCGTAGATCGATGATGACCGCCTTTTTATTGCGAAACTCCGTAAGCGAATCACAAAACTTTCCGATCACGGGCAAGGCAAATGCATTGAACTTGATGTAGCCGACATCCGCGTTTAGGGAGCTGGACTCGAACCTTAAGAACTGCTCAGGAAAATTATTGCTGATGGATACGGTCTCACCGTCCAGTTTCAGCCTCGGTACGGTGAACTCTTTTGGTTTGTCCGATTCGTCTATACAGGTTAGAAAGACCGACGTATCTGCATCACCATTTAGAAAAGATTCGACAATCTGGATCGGGAGAATATGACGCACCTCTGTCAACGACGTGCCGCTTATTAGTGCCTGAGCGATCGTATCTTCTAATGAGATCCCGTTGATCTTATCGATCACATAGCCCGGCTTAAGTCCGGAGAGGGCGGCACCGGATTGCTTGGCAATACCCGAAATTACCATCTTGCCGTCAAGCATCTTGACCTCTACTCCAATGCCGTATCGCTCCCCTTCCAAACTTTTAAAGTCTTCATCAGCGTCGGGAGTTTGTTGGTCGATTCCTTTCCCGGCTTGGGCACGTCTCTCTGCGGCGAGCTGCTTTTCGCGTACACGAGCCTTGACCTTAGCTTTTTCCAGAGATTCAAAATATTCGGGAACAATGATCTCCAGATGGGATTTACCCAACCGTTTGATCATGTCGTTCAAGATCCGGTGAAACTCAGCATCGGTTCGAGCCTTGTTAACACGCGGTTGATACTCAAGCCGGATCACATTCCAATCCAACCCGCCAAAAGTTTTGTCAAAGTAGTTCTGATTCAACGTTGCCCAGGCCATCATAAATGCTTCTTGGCGGCGTTGAGCGGGTGTGGGGTTCGAAGCCGGAACTGTAACATTTGCGGTAATGGGCTTGACCCGAGGTTTTTTCTTTTGTGCCGCAATGCTGGCTGGAAGTACAGCAAGGCAGAGGAAAAGGCACCCGACATTGATAAGACGCTTTTTATTCATAACTAGGAGATCGATCTGAACGCATTTCGTTACCGCAATCGACTGTTTACGAATGCTTTTTTCGGTTCGGTTTCAACATGTAATTTTATGGCGAAAATTGTAAACAAACAACCCAAGTATAGATTTCGCATGATCTGTTGACTTCATCAAATAAACTTGACAATGAGACACTCAAGTATTATCATTTCCACATGCTCAAGTCATAGTGTTTTATACAGAGCAGGGCAATAATACTTAGTTGGAGATAAAATTATGGGCAAAATTATAGGAATCGATCTGGGTACGACCAATTCGGTCGTCGCAGTTATGGAGGGCGGCGAGCCTGTCGTCATTACAAATAGCGAGGGCGGACGCACTACGCCGTCTGTCGTTGCGTTTACAAAGGACGGCAATCGTCTGGTCGGCCAGGTCGCTAAGCGTCAGGCCGTGACCAACCCCGAGAACACACTTTATTCGATCAAGCGGTTTATGGGCCGTCAGTACGACGAGGTGTCGGACGAGATCAAACAGGTGCCGTATTCGGTTGAAAAAGCCGGAAACGGCGATGTGCGTATCAACGTCGACGGCAAGCAGTACAATCCGCCCGAGATCGCGGCTATGGTCTTGCAAAAGCTGAAACAGTCCGCCGAAGATTACCTCGGACAGTCCGTCGAGCAGGCGGTTATCACCGTTCCCGCTTACTTTAATGACGCTCAGCGTCAGGCGACAAAGGACGCCGGTAAGGTTGCCGGACTCGAAGTCCTGCGTATCGTCAACGAGCCGACAGCGGCCGCTCTGGCATACGGTTTGGACAAGAAAAAGGACGAGATCATCGCGGTTTTTGACTTTGGCGGCGGTACTTTTGACATCTCGGTTCTCGAGGTTGGCGAAGGCGTGGTCGAGGTCAAATCGACCAACGGCGACACGCATTTGGGCGGCGATGACGTTGACGAGGTGCTCGTCGGCTGGATCATTGACGAATTTAAAAAAGATCAGGGCATCGACCTGCACAATGACAAAATGGCGCTTCAGCGTCTGAAAGAAGCCGGCGAAAAAGCCAAGGTCGAGCTGTCGTCGGCGATGGAAACGGAGATCAATCTGCCGTTCATCACGGCTGACGCGAGCGGGCCGAAACATTTGGTGATGAAACTCACGCGTTCGAAATTCGAACAGCTCGTCGAGCCGATCCTCCAGCGTCTGATGCCGCCTGTCCAACAGGCCATTAAAGATGCCGGTCTTGAGCCGAAAGATATCGAAGAGATCGTGCTGGTCGGCGGTTCGACGCGTATTCCTAAGGTTCAGGAAATGGTCAAGGAATACTTTGGCAAAGAACCGAACAAATCGGTCAATCCGGACGAAGTCGTTGCTCTCGGAGCTGCGGTCCAGGCGGGTGTTTTGGGCGGTGAGAAGACTGATATTCTGCTGCTCGACGTAACGCCTTTGTCGCTGGGGATCGAGACTTTAGGCGGTGTTTCGACGCCGATGATCCAAAAGAACACGACCATCCCGACACGCAAATCAGAGATATTCTCGACCGCTTCGGACAATCAAACGAGCGTTGAGGTTCACGTTTTACAAGGCGAACGCCCGATGGCGTCAGACAACAAGACGCTTGGCAAGTTTCACCTCGTGGGCATCCCGCCCGCACCCCGCGGCGTGCCGCAGGTCGAGGTGACGTTTGACATCGACGCAAACGGCATCGTCAACGTATCGGCTAAGGATGTCGGCACCGGCCGTGAGCAAAAGATCACGATCACGTCTTCGTCGGGACTCTCGAAAGAGGAAATCGATAAGATGATGAAGGATGCCGAATCACATGCCGGCGAGGACGAGAAAAAGAAGGCTTCGATCGAGGCCCGCAATCGTCTGGACGGCCTAATGTACAGTGTTGAGAAAACGTTTAGCGAGAACAAAGATAAACTCGATGAGGCTTCAACGGCCGAACTCGAAGCCGCGATCGCTGATTCCAAAACCGCTCTCGGCGGCGAGGATTCGGACGCGATGAACACTGCGTTCGAGCGTCTACAAACCGCGTCGCACAAGTTGGCAGAGGCGCTTTACAGTCAGACAGCGGCACCTGAAGACGGTGCTCCGGATGCTGACGATGCCTGTTCGTCAGTTGGGGCACCGTCTTCGGGTGGGGCAGTCTGACTATAAAGGGCCTCTGCCAGCTTGTGCGACGCGGTTTGCAGCCGGTCAAAGGCCGAGTTCATTGCATCGACATCCTCGCCGCCGAGAGCGGTTTTCGAGTCTGCGATTGC
>JBGTII010000159.1:0-13712 GCA_041745735.1 Pyrinomonadaceae bacterium
GCATCCACCGAAATTGGCCTCATCGCAATCGCACACAACCTCCAAAGACTTACCAATACTAAAAACCACTGACTTCAACACTTTCTTTCACAAAAAAAGAAGCTGCCGCGAAAACTAGTTTCAAGACAGCCTCTTTTTATTTGGGCAGGTTAATTTGACGCGGCGAGATGTGTTCGTGCTAGCGCGAGATCGCGTCGGAGCCGTGCATTTTCGGGCGACCGGGCGAGCAATCGCTCAAAGGTATCGACGGCGGAGCGTAGATGTTCCTTCGCGGCAAGTTTGTCTTTTTGCCGTATTAGATTCTCTCCCGCTTTTAGTTCGCAAGACGCAAGCCAGTCTTTCCAATTAGTATTTTCCGGGTCACCGGCGACTAACGCCTGATATTCGCCTAGCGTTTGCTTGTACAAAGCGGCGGAACGTTTTAGGTCGCCGGCCTGTGAAAGTGCATCGGCTAGTCGCCGCTGCGACAGCAAGATCTGGCCTTTCGCATTGAGGTCGTTCACGTCATTTTGCCAGACGGCGGTGTAATGCTTGATCGAGGATTCAAACGAAGCGGCAGCTTTGGCGTTCTCATTCAAATTCAGATGGGCCACGCCTGCCTCCAAGTAGCAGTCGGCAAGACTATTTCTATATCCAATATTAGCCGGGTCGGCCGCCAGGAATTTCTGTTGAATATCCATCGCGATCATGAGTTGTTCGAGTCCGCCGCGGGCATCGCCGGATTCGCGTAAGGCGAACCCGAGCCAGTGGTGGCCGTTCGAGAGTTCACCTCGCAATTGGATATTGCTTGTGTCCGTCGCGGCAACCTCTTTATTGATCTCAAGAGCATCGCGGAAATACTGTACCGCTGCGTCAAATTGCAGCATTTCCATATGGACATAGCCGATATAATTGTCGATAACACTCAGTGCCCGACGGCGATTGATGTCGTTAGGGTCCTCAGCTACCAATTCGATCGAGATCTGCCGTGATCGCCGATAATGATCGAGCGCCGTCCCGAGTGAACCTGTGCGAAGTACATTTTGACCGAGTCGTGCGTTACTGCGGCTAAGACCGGAGCGAACCTTGATATTTTTTGGATCGACCAGTAAAAGCTGCTCGCCAAGAGCGACTGCGTTTTTGTACTGATCGCCTGCGTCACCGATCTTGCCGCTGACCGTATAGATGTCGCCGACGAGCATCAGGCTTTTGATCAAGTCAGCTCCGCGTAAAACATCATTTTTATCGACGGCAAATAGTTTTTCGCGGATCTCCAAAGACTTTTTATGACTGGCGAGAGCATCGGACGATTTGCCGAGGCTCGGATTAAAAAGCTCGGCCTGCACGTGCCCGATCTTTTCGTAGGCGGTCGCAAGCTCTGCCTGTAGTTCGGTGTCGCCGTCAGATTCCTGTGCGAGTTTGTCTAAATATTCGAGTGCACGAGTGACTAGCAATTCGCGGGCTTGGATCGGGCTCTCCCCGATCTTTTCATTGATCTCGAACATGAACGAATTTGCCAGTTGCCGTACATCATTAAACCTCTGCTGCGCACGGGCGCGTTCACGGCGGGCAATAGTGGCTTGATAGAGCGTTGCTCCAAATCCAGTAAGCAAAGCCGCGAGGATAAGTGTTGCGGTAACGACGCTGTATCGATGCCGACTCGTAAATTTTTTAAGGCGATACCGCCAAGACCCGCTCCCGGCGGTGACTGGGAGATGAGCGCGATGGCGGCGAATGTCTTCGGTCATTTGCTCGACTGATGAATACCGTAGCTCGGGCTCTTTGCGAAGGGCTTTGAGAATAATATTGTCGAGATCGCCACGGAGTTTTGCACCGTCGCTGCCCCCAATGCGGCTTGGTACAGGCGGATTGGTTTCACAAACCACTCGGATTATCTCACCATAATTTTTGCTGTCCATTTCGTATGGACGCTTCCCTGTGAGCAGTTCAAACAAGATAACGCCAAGGCTATAGACGTCGGTGGCCGTGGAAAGTTGCTCGCCCCTCACTTGCTCGGGCGAAGCGTAGTCCGGAGTCAAAATGAATTGCTGCGTTTGGGTAACAAGCCCGCCATTACCCGCTGTCAGCAGTTTTGCAATGCCAAAATCAAGCAGCTGTGGCGTGCCGTCAGCGGTGACAAGGATATTCGACGGCTTTAGATCTCGATGGATGACAAGATTTTTGTGAGCGAATGCAACCGCCGACGCAACGCGCGTAAATAGATCGAGCTTTTCATCTAGACCTAGGTTCTTGTCAGCGGCAAATTCGAGTATCGGTTTGCCCTCGACGTGTTCCATTATAAAGTACGGCACGCCGTCCTCGGTCGTGCCGCCGTCGATCAGGCTGGCAATATTCGGATGGACAAGCGATGCTAAAATTCGCCGCTCATTATAAAAGCGTTCGAGCACGGCGTCCGAATCCATACCGCGTTTTATTAATTTCAACGCTACCTGTTGGTCAAATGCACCGTCCGCCCGCTCGGCGAGAAAGACTAGTCCCATTCCACCCCGCCCCAGTTCGCTGACTATTCGATAGCGGCCGATCTCTTTGCCGACCCACGACACGGTTGTATCAATGAACTCATCGTCATCAAAAGCAAAGGCAGGATTTTCTAGCTGATCGTCGTTATCTGTTTCACATTTCAGGAAAGATTCGACCTCGCGTCGCAGATCGACATCACCCGCACAAGCTGTATCCAAAAAGCCTCCGCGCGAAGCAGGCTCAAGCTCGGCAACTTCGGCCAGGACAGATTTTATCTTTTGCCAATACTCCGGCGTCATATTTTTATCGATCTTTGCCAAATAACGCCCGCTGCAAGTAAAGCTTGGCGGTCGTCCATTCGCGTTTGACGGTCGCGGGTGATATCTCTATGACCTCTGCGATCTCCTCGATCGTCAGGCCGCCAAAAAATCTGAGTTCAAATATCCGCTCCTGACGTGTGTCGAGCAGAGCAAGCTCTTTCAGAGCTTCTTCGAGGTCGAGCAGGTTTAACGCCCCTTCGCTAAAAACGTCCACTGCGCGGTCGAGCGTGACCTGCAAATACGCCCCTTCGCGTTTTTGTCGGTTGCGTTTGACGGCGTGATTAACCAAGATACGCCGCATCATATAGGCCGCGATCCCGATAAACTGCGTCCTGCTAACGAACGCATCTTTTTCCTGCTGGGCAAGCCTTAGATAGGTCTCGTGCACAAGAGCCGTTGGTTGCAGCGTATGGTTTGACCGCTCCTGACGCATATAAAACTGAGCCAGACGACGCAGCTCGCTGTACACCTCAGGATAAACCTCGTCGAGATGCATATTTGCAGCCAATCCAAACTCTCGCGTTTCGGGAGTGTCGCTCATAAAACCTGTAAAGTATAACGGATCGAGTATTTATTTTACGCTCAAATCATTTTTTTTGAGCTATTGTGATCAAAAATATTGCGTTATAATCAAGAGCCAAAATCTTACTAAATTTAACGGGTTTTATCGACGGATAAATGTAGGACCAAACTGCCTATTCGTCAGAACGCATTACCAGTCGGAAACTAGATCAAAGGAGCACATTTATGGAACGAATGCTTATCAAACACCTGAGCGGGTCTAAAGCGAATCAGGTTGAGGAGTTTGCAATTAAACATCACAGCGAGCTGATCTTTGGCCGCGACACATCGGCGACGGTCAAATATGATCCGGACCGTGACGACCTTGTCGGTCGCGAACACGCCAAGATCGCAATCGATCCCGCGAACCCAAACGGCTTTTTGCTGACGGATATGAACAGCACCAACGGCACGTTCGTGAATAAGCAAAAGGTGACCGGCACCGTAAAGCTGAATATCGGCGACAACGTGCAGTTTGGCCCAGGTGGACCGGAATTTACATTTGACGTCGAGCCGCGTCCTGATAATTTTGCCAAAGCCACTCGTGTCGTCGAAACTGGAGCCTCGGCTCCGCCGGCTACGCGAATGGTGACGACGCCGACAGCCACCGCAGGTGGCAAAGCTCCGGGAACCGTTGGCAAAGCGACTGTCGAACGCATGATCTCTGAGACTGTTACCGAAACCAAAAAGTCTCAAGGGCGTAAATTTGGTGCGATCGGAGCGGTCGCCGGCCTTTTGGTCCTTTTCTTAGTAGCAGGAGCGATCGGCGGCGGCTACTGGTATTACACGCAGCGCGAGTCGAGACTTAAGGACGAGCTCGCCGGCAAAACCGCTGACCTCGAGAAAAAAGTTGATGACAGCAAGGTCGTCAATGCATCAGAGGTTAACGAAAAATATGGCAAGGCCGTTGTTTATATCGAGGTTGCCTGGCGGCTTATCGACACTCAAAAATCAGCACAGGTCTATCACCAGTTCGTCCCGAATAGCCGCGAAGTATTAGGCAAATTGCTTGGGGTAAATCAGGGCCGCGGGCCGATAGACCCATCCGCCGGCGCCGCCGTCCCGGTGTACATGCAGGTGGGGAACACGTACGAACCGTTGCTAACAGAGACGCCGGGGCAATATTCTGTCCCCATTGCAGGACGCCACACCGGTTCGGGTTTCATCGTTACGGCTGATGGCTTTATTTTGACGAACCGCCACGTGGCTGCCACATGGATGACGAAATACCAGTTTCCTCAAACGACACCGCGTGGCGTCGTGATCAACGCGATGGGACAGCTTGCGAGTACCTCGCTCGTTGCTCCGCCAAATGACTGGGTCCCCGCAAACACCAAGCAAGAGGGCAAACAGCTTCAGGGCGGCCTAAAGGGTGTCAATGACACGCTCGACGTGACCCTCGCGGGTAAGGAAAACCGAATGGCTGGGAGTTTTAAGCAAGCATCTGATCGTCATGACGTAGCACTGATCAAGATCGACGTTCCCGGACAATTGACCAAGGTCGAGCTCTACGATAACTACGACACCCTCAAAAAGGGGGAAAACGTAACCATAATGGGCTATCCGGCAGCGTCACCGCGCGTCTACGGGGTTATTCCGTCCAAAGATATCTTTAATCAGGACACGCAGCTCAAGATGGTACCCGACCCGACCGTCACATCGACGAATATCGGTAACATCATCCGCGACAGCGATGATAAAAGTTCCGATAAGCGCGTCAGTATGGCGGGCGACGTGATCCAGCTTGCAACCGGTTCCACCGGGCCGGGTAATTCCGGGGGCCCTGTGTTTGATACTCAGGGGCGTGTGATCGGTATCTTTTTTGCCGGCGACCAGGCAAATGCGATCACTTACGCGGTTCCGATCCGTTACGGTAAGGAATTCCTTGCCGGGCAATAGTCAATGGCCGCAGCTTGGGCCCTTGGACATTTAAACGTTCACGGGCCCAGGCCCTCCACCTCAATGAACAAGCGATTTCAAGTTAATGAGATGATCGGCGAATATCGCGTCACGAGCTTTCTCGGCGAGGGCGGCATGGGCGAGGTCTATCTAGGCGTTCACGAAAAGCTTGGTCGTCCCGCGGCGATAAAGATATTGCACTCAAATATCTCTGATGAGAGTTTTAAGACGAGGTTCTTTAACGAAGCCCGGCTCCAGGCGAGTCTGCATCACCCAAATATCGCAGCTCTTTACGATTTTCAGGAACAGGGCCACGAGTTGTTGATCTTTATGGAGTTCGTCGACGGCGAGAGTCTCGACGACCTCGTATCGCGACGGGCGTTTTCGATCAATGAGTCGCTCGAGGTATTTGCCTCAGTCTGTGAGGCCGTCGGTTATATCCATCAAAACGGGATCGTTCACCGCGATATCAAGGCGCAGAATATCAAACTTACCGCAGCCGGGAAAGCAAAGCTGCTGGACTTTGGCATTGCCAAAGCGGCGGGCAGTCACGGCCTAACGCAGACAGGCGGTGTGATCGGAACGCCGAATTATCTGTCGCCGGAGCAGCTAAAGGGTGAAAAAGCGACGTCGAGCGCTGATGTCTGGGCACTCGGGGTCTTACTCTATGAGATGTTGACCGGAACGCTCCCCTTCAACGGAGACACTCTGGGTGGGCTCGTTCTCCAGATCACAAATGCTCAGTTCACGCCGCCGGAGCAGATAAATCCCGGCATCCCTCGTGAGGTTTCCAACATCATTAAGAGATGTCTGAAAAAAGAACCGCAGAACCGGTATCAGACGGCGGACGAACTTTTAAAAAGTATTCGCTCCGCGCTTGGCCAGCGAGATTCGGGTTCCACGCAAGTTGGGGCGGCGCTAAAACAGGCGTTGGGGTTTAAGGCGACCGCCGGCGTATCGCCGCATGTTTCCGAAGGGGATAGCGGGGCAGCAGCGTTTGCTCCTAAACCAGTGGCAGTAAAGGGGTTCCCAACTGCGCTCGTTGCCGCAGGTGCGGGCGGACTACTGATCTTTTTGGTGGCCATCGTCGGGCTTGGATTGTGGGCGTCTAGCGGTTCGACGGGGACAAACACTGCGAACACATCACCGCAGCGACCTGCCGCGAACGGCATTTCGCCGCAAACGGCAGATCTTAAAAGCGGCAAAATGCGTATTCGGATCGATGTTGACGAGGGCAAAGCTCAGGTCGTACAAAACGGGCAGGTGATCGGAACAACGCCCTTTGATATGGAAGTAAACGCCGGTGAGAAGCCAAACGTGACGCTGAGACGCGATAATTTTGAAGATAAAAATGTGCTGATCGAGCCCAGCAGCGGTAAAAAGGTTTTTACCTTTTCGCTAAAGCCAAAGAGTTAAGGAAATTGATCTACCAAAAATGCTAGAAACGAGAAAGATAGATATTAACGAGGGGACAATAAAGGTGATCGCCAGCATCCAGACCGATCCGGGTTGTGTGCGTGAGGCGAACGAAGACAGCGGGCGGCACATCAGCCCCGCCGATGATGCGACCCGTCTAAGCAAAGGAACGCTGACTATCGTCGCCGATGGCATGGGCGGACATGCTTCGGGCGAGGTTGCATCGCAGATGGCGGTGGAGTTGATCAGCGAATTTTATTATGCCGAAGCTCAAATGCAGGCCGGCGAGGCTCTCAGAGAGGCTATCGAGCAAGCAAATGTAGCGATCTATCAGGCATCGACCAGTGATGAGCAGTATTTTGGGATGGGCACAACCGTTATCGCTCTGGCGTTGCTTGGCGATACGGCGATCTCTGCACACGTAGGCGACAGCCGTTTATACCGGTTTCGAGGGCAGCGTCTTGAGATGTTGACGCTCGACCATTCGCAGGTGATGGAGATGGTCAAGCACGGGGTTATATCGATGGAAGAGGCCCGCGACCACGATGACAAGAACGTCATCTTGCGTGCGGTCGGAACCCAAAGTTCGGTCGAGGTCGAGGTTTCAGAACCGTTTCCGGTTGAGAATGGGGATCTATTTTTGCTCTGCTCAGACGGGTTAAGTGATATGCTCGAAGATACAGAAATTGAGGTGATTCTTAGATCCGAAGCCAACGCCCATGACGCTTGTGAGCGTCTGATCGCCGAGGCTAAGAACAACGGCGGACACGACAATATCACGGCAGGGATCGTGCGGATATGGGCCGAAGCAGTTATGGAATCAAGTGGTAACGTCCGTGTTACAAGAGAAGTGGAGGCGTTAGTTTAAGCCATGATCGGACAAATAGTAGGAAATTACAAGATCGAAGAAAAGCTCGGAGAAGGCGGCATGGGAGCCGTTTATAAGGGCGTCGATACAATGCTCGACCGCGAGGTCGCGATCAAGGCTCTACGGCCTGAACTTGCCAGCCAGACATCGATTGTGGAGCGCTTTCGCACTGAGGCTGTAACGCTTGCTAAGCTCAACCATCCGAATATCGCGACGCTATATTCGATGTTCCGCCAGGGCGAAGAGCTTTACATGGTGCTCGAATTTGTTCGCGGCGAAACGCTCGACAGCATCATGCAAAAACGTGGAGCGTTGCCCGCCGAAGAAGCGATCCCAGTATTCTGCCAAGTGCTCGACGGCATTGATCACGCCCATGAACTGGGTATCGTCCACCGCGATATCAAGCCGGCAAATATGATGCTCACTGAAAAAGGCACGCTCAAGGTGCTCGATTTTGGTATCGCTCGCCTGTTGGGCAGCGCGCGTATGACGCGTGCCGGCAACATCATCGGCACACTCGAATATATGGCCCCCGAACAGGTTCGCGGGCTTGAGACCGATGGCCGGTCCGATATCTACGCTCTCGGCATGATGCTCTATGAAGTGCTGACCGGGCGGCTGCCGTTTCAGACCGAGAACGAATTTGAGCTGATGAAGGCTCAGACCGAGATGATGCCTACACCGCCGCGAGAGATAAACCCGGCGATCTCCGAGGCTGTCGAAGCCGCGATCCTGCGTGCGATACAAAAAGACCCGGAAGACCGTTTTCAGACCGGCGGTGAATTTCGCGAGACGTTGATAGACGCTGGATTTAGAGCTCACGGCCAGATGCACGGCGCGACGGGAACTCATAAAAAACCGGCCACCCGCCCGTCACAGCCGCCGGTATCGATGAACGATGCGAAAACGCTCGTGTCTTCCGAGATCGCTCCGGCCCCGATGAAAGAAACGCGTTTGGGCGAGGCTGCACCGGCAGCTGCGGCTGCGGCCGGTCTCAAAGCGACACGGCTCGGCGAACCGTTGACTGCGCCTCCGTCTGGATTAAAGGCGACACGGCTCGGTACCATGAGCGAAACCGCCGTCGACCAAGGCTCCGTTGCTCCGGCGTCATTTTTTAGCAAACTAACAGCGATTCATTACGCGGGAGCCGGATTGGTTTTGCTTGTGTTAGTTGGGGCGGTAATTGCGATCCCTGCGTTCTTTTTGCTTGGAAGCTCAACGCCGGCAAACACCGAGACGAAGGCGAATACGCCGAGTCAAAAACCGGATATCATCACCCGGCAGCCGGAATCTCAGCAGTCGCAGACGAGTTCCCAAACGGCGCCGCCGGTATCGACCAACACTCCATCCCCGCTACAGACGGGTCAGCCAGGAGAATTGACGCCGATCGAATCGAAGCCGAAAGGGGATGTTCCTGCCGGCGGAACCCAAAAACCGGCTCAACCGAAGAAGCCGGCGGCAAAACCCAAAGGTGGTAAAAAGAGCGCCGAGGAACTGTTAACAGGAACTTAGAGAGGTGTTTGGACCATGAAGTACCGCATTTTTTCCCGATCCGTCATTTCCATTTCTTTCTGCTTTTTGCTGATGTCGTCTAGCGACACGCTTGCCCAATACAAGGGCATGCCGGTCAAAAAGGACAAGCTGGTAAGGGTCATTCGGACAAAACAACTTTCGACCCGTGAGATAGTTACCGTTATAAAAACGAATGGCGTCGATTTTAAGGTCACACCGCTCATCGAAGCGGAGCTTTCCGGTGCGGGAGCGCGGCCCGAGGTCCTCAGTGCCGCCTCTTCCAATTACCGTGCTCCGGCGTCACAAAAACAGCCCGTTCCGACACCGATCGAAAGGGCGGCCGACGATTATGACCAATTGTATGATCAGGCGTATAACACTTTGAGCCAGATCGTCACTGTCACGTCTCTGGATCAAGCGTCGAGCATCTCCCGCTCCGTCATCGAGATCAGCAACCGCGCTATCAAGTTGGATCCGTCTCGGCCCGATGCCTATAAGCTGATCTGCACCAATCATATTTTCATGCGAAATTTTGGGGAGGCCGAACGAAATTGCCAGATGGCCGTCGATCGTGGCGGAAGTCTTGCGTTTCCGGTCTACCATCTTTCCGGCACGCCCCATCTTGAGACTTTGTATATCGGAAAAGACTCGTTGTCTATTGAGTCAAATCAGAAACTGTTTCAGTTCATCGGCCGCGAGGTGTCCAATCTCCGAAATGAAAATGACTACGAACTCGGCACCGCGAGCGTGGCTGTTTTCAGCATGCAAACGTACAAGGATGGTAGGCAAGATATCTGGCATTACACACCGGGCAACACCGGAACTAAACAGGAAGCAAATATGATCATGCAGTTGATCAAGCGCAATTCAATTGGTGGCAAATAGGATATTATCGATATGAAATACAATAATCTTTTTCGGCATACCGTCTTAATATTACTGATCTTATCTTTCTCGATCGTCGTGTTTGCCCAGTACAAAGGGGCCCCCGTTAAAAAGGAAAAGCTTGTCAGCGTACTGCGTTCCCGCCAGCTGCAAACCCGTGAGATCGTGAACGTGATCAAGTCCAACGGTGTTGATTTTAAGGTGACAGATCTCATCGAAGCCGAGCTTAAAGGCGCCGGTGCGCGGCCCGAGGTGATAGCGGCCGCCAGATCAAATTATCGTGCCGGAGCTCCGACACCCGTCCAAACCGGCAAAACAGCCCCGGGTAAGACCTTTACGGGGCAGCCAATGACAAAAGATTCTATCGTGACCCTTCTTAATAACGGTGTCGCGGATGCGCAGGTTCGCACCAACGTTACTAATCGCGGCGTTAATTTTAAGCCGACACCATCGGACAAAACGGAGATAAAAAGTGCAGGCGGCAGCTCGGCTCTGATAACGCTGATTGACAAAAGTTACAATAATCCGAATCAAGGCTCAGCAGGCAACAATGACACGGGCGGCGGCAGCAGCAGTTATGATGCCCTCGTGGACAAGGCCGTAAACGAATACGACACGCAAAAAAATGTGGCGGCTTCGATCTCAACACTTCAGGCAGCGATCGCCTTAAACGCCGCGGAATCAAGGGCATATCAATTGCTTGGGTTTAGCTATCTGTACGGGCAAAAGAATTTTGCCGAGGCAGAAAAGTATATGAAACTCGCGATAGATCGGGGCGGCAGTGCTGTCTTTCGCGTATATCACGATCACGGTGCGTTGATGACGGTGGTCTGCAATGGCTCACTGTTTGTCGCCAGAGATACCGTCCGGTTCGAATCCGACGACAACATCCACACGTTCGAAACGTTTGATAAGGACATTAAGGAAGTAAAGATGGGCAATAAATTTGCGTCAGTGTTCAACGCAAAACAGGGTTCGTTTAAGATCGTACTAAAGACCGGTGAGAACGATAGCAAGAACTATAACTTTGCCCCGTCAACGAATGACTCGCAGGAATCGAAGATGATCATCCGGATGATCGGTAAATAGCAGGAGTGTTTAGTCTAGAAAAAGGGCAGCCTTCGAGGCTGCCTTTTTTATCTGGTCGGTTCGTCCGATACTTGGAAAAATCCGCCTGTGCCGTTATTTGTACGGAGCATTTTCATCACATCCTCAAAACCAAACGGCCTTGCACCGCGGCGTCCAAAGACGGCGATCTGATTACCGCTCTCATCGGCAGCACGATCCCGGTCGAGCCCCTTACTGATCGCGACGGCCTCGCCTTTGGTCTTGAAGGTCGCGATCAGCCTTGGTTCGGGACGCGGGCTAAATCCGGCGTAGTTGGGCATTGTCTCGGGATCGGTGAGTTGCAAGATCTTTAAGCCATTCATCCCGTCGGCGACATACGCGTAGAGGCTTGCATTGGTCATCGCGACCTTGACGGCATGAGCATCGTTGATCGTGCCTTCCGCATTAAAGGTCTGGTCGAGTTTTAGCTGCTCTGGTTTTTCCACATCGATTATCGCGATGCCGTCTTGGCCGTTAGCGACATAAGCATAAGTACGAGCGACATAAATATCGTGAGCGTGGGCGAGTGGCACCGACGCACCCTCAACGACCTTTACCTGCCCCGTCGTCTGAAGATCCTTGATATCCAGCACCTTCAACCCATCGTTATCAACGACAAAGGCATAGAGGAATTGAACGGCGACTGCCTTTGGATCATTGAGTGGAACCTCGGCCGTTACCTTAGGCTGCGTGGGTGTCGAAAGATCTACAATGACCAGTGCCTTGTCGGTCGTCACATATGCAAAATTGCCGGCGAGCGTAATATTATTAGCGCCGTTCAAAACTCCGTTCGGGTTAAAGGTCACAGCTCGGCTTAGGAAATTGTTACGCGGATCGCCGTCAAGCAGGGTCGCGGCATTCACGAGTATCAGCCCCTCAAACTTATCCGTTACATATAGGTAGGCGTAGAGCGGGTGGATCGGCCCCTCTTCGTTGATCGCGGGAGCGGGTTTGCCGGCTTTGGCGGCCTCGGCGTTTAGACGCAGAGCTTCGTCGGGCGGAACCTGTTTGAATGTGCCGTCCTCATTCTGGACAGTTCGCCAACGGGCTGGATCGACCGCGAGCGTCGAAGGTGCGGCAACGGCTGTCGCATATTTGGATGGAACGTAGAATTTTTGCCCCAGCGGCGAAACGGGAGCCGTGACGATGCGTTCGGAAAATCCTTTGTGGTCGATCTGGGCAACGTCATAGACTCGGAGGCCCCCTTTGCCCGCCGCGACGTACGCATATTCGCCGCGCACTTGAACCGACAGAGCCTCCGGACGGCCTTTATTCTCATAGACCTCTTTTAGCTCGCGGCCATTTTGAACAAATTTTTCAAAATTGTTTTTATAAGCGAGCTTGTGTAAGTTGCTGCCGAGAACAGCTTGCGGTTCGTCCTGTTCGGCGACCACGACCGCGTCGAGTGAGTGGGTCGCCGCGACATAGACGAAACGGCCCATGAAATTAACAAAATTTGTGCCCTGCAGCATTACCTGGGCAAGCCACGCGTTGTTGTCCTTTTCCTTTGAGACGTGGCAATCGGAGCAGCTCTTGGTCTCGCGGCCGCGAACGGTGTGCGGGACGTGCGTATTGAATGTCTGGCCTGAAAATCCCTCGGCCGATACGGTCTGCTGCTGGCTGTAGATCCACTCACGGTTTTGATTTCGCGACGAAACGAGTACCGCCGAGCTCGAACGCACCGGGGCGACGCGGTGGCCGGTGACGGTGCCGTCCTTGCCGAGCATAAAGATATCGTCGCGGAGCACCTGAAAATTGTAGCTGGTAAAGTTGCGGGAATCGCCGCCTTCGTTGTGACGGTTTGGCATCTTTTTATTTGCCTCCATCGACAGATGGCAGCCAAAACAGCTCGTGACCCACGAGGTGTGGCACGCGTAACAGGTCATATTCTTCTCGCCGTGGGCGAGTTTGTCATCGCCGGCGTCGACGTTATCCCAAGTCGCGTTGTCCTTTTGCATCAGCTTGGCGTATGCCGACTGGACGTTGTAATCGCGTTCGCCCTCGCTCACCGTGTCCCGGGTTTGCGTCACACGCCACCACATATCCGGATCGACGATCGAATGCTGGACGATATCGCCTTTCTTTAACTGTATCTCGCGGCCCTTAACTGTCGGGTTAGGACGTTTTTCGTCTTTTGAAATTACTTCAAGAACGGCTTTTCTTTTACCATCCGGAGCACGAAACCGCAGACGCGTGAGGTCGCGGCCAATGAGAGGTTTATTGGCGGTCTTGCGCTGATTTAGCTCGTTCCGGTTTTCTGGGGCCTCGGCGGCAAAGCTGCTCGTAATACCGTTCGCCTTCGCCTTGACCGAGCCGTGGCAATCGACACAGCTGATCTCAACGGCGGCTCGCGGCTCATTATAAAGTATGCCCGTGCCGTGGCTGTCCTGCCTGAAATGACAATCGACGCAGTGCATACCTCTTTCAAGATGTATGTCCTGCAGATGAACGGCCTTTTGAAATTTGTTCGGGTCATCGGCCGGGACGATGCGGTCGGCGGCGTTCAAAAGATTGCCCTTGCGATCCTTTTTATAGACATTCTTAAAAAGCCAGCCGTGACCATGTGAATCGGCAAACTGCACATTCTTTAACTTACTGTTAAAATCCGCCGTTCCCGTGTTTTGCAAAAAGATGGAATCTGACCACAGCCCGCGAAGACTCGCTCCCTCGGGATTTTTATCGAG
>JBGTII010000160.1:0-12567 GCA_041745735.1 Pyrinomonadaceae bacterium
AAAGCTTTTCAAGAATGATTTCAATAATATTGCCCCGTCAATCGGGTTTGCTTGGGACCCTTTTAAGAACGGAAAAATGTCGATTCGTGCAAATTACCGGCTTTCTTATGACAGGTTCAATTCTCAAGTAAATGGAGCACAGCTTTTCCAAAGTGCTCCTGGAAACAATATTGGGGTTACAAATACAACAATTGGACAAGGGTTAAGTTATTTGAGAAACGGTTTGCCGGTGTTAACCCCAACTACGACTCCAGCGACTCAGCGTCAACCCGCAGCCTTTGGTTCCACTTTACAAACTGTGTTTGACCCGCGTTCAGAATATCCTGAAATCAAGTCTTGGTCGGTCAGTTTTCAACGCGAGCTGTTTTGGAATAATGTACTTGAAGTGAATTACATTGGAAAGCGTGGAAACAAGCTTTTTGGTGCGTACAATGCCAATGAAGCCAATATCAAAGCTCAGCCAACCGGGTTTAATAGCTTTCTGACTGAATTTAATGCTATTCGAGCAGATCCTCTGTACAACAGCCCGCTGATTAATGCCTTATACACTGGCAGCTCGGCTAATAATGCAGGTACGGCGACTTTTCGTTCGACGAATGGTACGAATATCGTCAACGGAAATGTCGCCTCTGCGGCCATTTCAGTCTCAAGCAGAGCTTCCGGCACTAGCCAGATGATCGCAGTTAATGGGTTTAGCCCGACTCTTTTTGTTCCGTTCCCACAGTTCGGGGGGCTTCGTGTTTTAGATACCACCGATTATTCCAGATACCGAGCTTTAGAGATTAATCTTAAGCGAAGAAATTCTAATGGAATTGGTTATCAAATAAGCTATGTTTGGTCACTATCGAAAGATACAAGATCTTATGATCCAACCTTTACGATTGCCAGTACAGGAATTTCGAGTGCTCAGTCTTCGAGTAGTACACCTTTTAAGAATAACGATAAGAGCCTGAATTATGCTTGGTCTGACTTTGATCGTCGGCATGTGTTTAACGTAATGTTTATTGCTGAGTTGCCTTTTGGAAAGGGAAAACGGTTTGGCTCGAACCTTCCAATGGCGGCAGATTGGCTGTTAGGCGGGTGGCAATTTTCCGCGTTGGGCAACCGTGGATCCGGTCGTCCGTTCACAGTCTATTCTGGAGTCACTACCCTTAGTAATAGTGTGACGACCCCGTCAAATTGCACAGGCTGCTCGCGTAATTTAGGAGCGGTGACTCTAGAAAATGGAACTACTTACTACTTTGATGCGGCGAAAAGAGCAATGTTCTCACAGCCTGCTCCAGGAGAATTTAGTAATGTCGGGAGAAATTATTTCATTGCTCCACCTACATTCCGATTTGACACTTCGCTGTCTAAGAAATTCAGAATTAGAGAAAGCATGAATTTTGAATTAAGGATAGATGCAAGAAATGTCTTAAATGGAGTTGTCTATGGGTTTGGCAATGCGATTGTTAACTCAACGACAGCACCATTTGGTCAAATTCGAACGGACATAAATAGTGCGGCACGTCGTATTCAGTTCTCGGGCAAGTTCAATTTTTAGGCTGCCATGATTGTTTTTCCAACCTCCGTCACCCGTACGGGCGACGGGGGTTTTTTATTTTTGGTGAGTAACTTGAGAGGCGAGACGCGCAAGTTTGCTTGCTTGCGGAAGGGTTTCGACAGCTTTTGCGACTTGGGGGTTATCTTCGGTTAGGACTTGTTGGGCGGCGTTAGCGCCGTATGAGGCCATAATGATGTTATGGCGGAGACGCAGCTTGATGAAAGCGGCCTCGGCGGTTAGCTGTTTGTCGCTAAATTTCCACGTTCCTTGTTTCTTCACGAATGTGAGGAACGCGGATCTGAGGCTCTCGGTTGCTTGAAGGTCGCCGGGCGTTATGCGTTTATCCAGGTTGAATGGTGACGCGGTGTATGTTTCCAAACCTGCAACGCGGCCTGATACAATTTCACGTGCAAAGAAAAATAATGGGTCGATGAGAGCGGCTTGGAGAGAGGTGATCTCGTTCTCCTTGACTCTTTCGTCGGGCTGGATGCCGTCGCCGCCAAAGACGGTTCTGTCCGTAACCGTTCGCATCGCTATCGACGGTGCGGCGAGAGCAGCTGCGGTTTCCGTGTGTTTGAAATAGTCGTAGAGATCCATTTTGGAATAATCACGCTGAATGGAGCGGCCCGATGGCGTCAAGTAACGTGCGGTCGTCAGGGTCAAGCCGGTGCGGCCCGGCAGATCGAGCACGCTCTGGACAAGCCCCTTGCCAAAGGTCTTATTCCCGACGATCATCGCACGGTCGTTGTCTTGAAAGGCTCCGGCGACGATCTCTGACGCAGATGCCGTATCTTCGTTTACAAGCACCACGAGTGGCATCATCTCGGCATTTGTGTTCGCTGATCTCCAGACGCGGTTGTCGATACGCGAGCGGCCTTTTTGCGAAAGGATAAGCGTTCCGGCGGGCAGAAATTTCTCGGCGACCTTTACCGCCTGCTCGACGATGCCGCCGCCATTGTTTCGCAGATCAAGCACGAGCGAACGCATCCCTTGTTGTTTGAGGCTTCGCATCGCAACGTCAAATTCTTCGCTCGTCGTGTAGTTAAATCCCTCGGATAGCTCAATATAACCAACGCCGGGACGCAAAATGTACGCGTCAGGTATCGACGGCTGCGGCACGCGGCCACGGCGGATCTCGACCGTTTCGATGCGATTGGTCGCTGCCCGCTCGACCTGCATACGAAGCACCGTACCATTCGCTCCACGTATCCTGTCTCGGACGTAGTCCGACGCCTTGCCGGTCATCTTCTCGCCGTTTATTGCGACTATCTTATCGCCATAACGAAGCTGAGCCCGTGACGCCGGGGATCCCGGAAATGTCGCTAAGATAAATGTGTCGAGCATGCCGGAGCGTTCAAAATTGGCGATCGTGGCTCCGATGCCAGTGTAGCCGCTTTTTTGTTCGTCGAGCAGATCTTTCCAGTCAGCTACGCCGTGGAAATTTGAATGCGGGTCGAGCGTATGCAGGGCACCCGTCAGGGCGGATTCGCTCATCTCGGCACGGCTGATCTTTCGTCCGTCGATATAGTTGCGGGCGATGATGTCTTCCGCTTCGCGTATCTCGGCAGCGATCCTTGCAGTTTTTGTTGCAGGTTCGGCATTCGGCGGAACTGTCGCGGAACCGCCCGATGCCGTAAATGTGCTGCCGCGTTTGATCGAGAATGGCTCGGCCGGAGCGTTTAACGGGGATCGTAGCTGGGCCGGTACACTCGCCGCGACCGCGGTTGCGATGAGAAAAGCGCGAAAGATGCGACCGGCGTGGTACATAGGCGAAATGAAAACAAATGGACCCATGACTGGGCCACCCGTTGGCGGCCTGTCCGAAAAAAAGATCGGCGGAATTAACGGCACCTAATTACCGCCGATCACACATTTGGTATGCCTACTTTATATACCGAAACGGGGTGTATTTCCAAATTTCGTGATTGAAAAATCGAGGTTTGATGTGCGTTGATTTTTGCGTGCGGAAGTGTTCTCATAAATATAAAGTAAATATGACCCATTCATTTAAATTGCCGCCGCTCGATATCGAAGAATACACCCTCGCCAACGGCCTGCGCGTGGTGCTCAACCGCGACACAGTCGCACCCGCACCCGTCGTCTCGCTCGCCGTTTATTACAACGTCGGTTCGCGCAACGAACGCGACGACCGAACGGGCTTTGCTCACCTCTTTGAACACATGATGTTCCAAGGGTCCGAGAACGTGCCAAAAGCAGGGCATTTTCAGCACATTATGAAAGCCGGCGGCACGATGAACGGCACGACCTCGAGCGAGCGAACCAATTATTACGAGACGCTGCCGGCAAATCAACTGCCGTTGGGGCTGTGGCTCGAATCGGACAGGATGCGTTCGCTTGCTGTAACGCAGGAGAATCTCGACAACCAGCGTGAGGCCGTAAAGGAAGAAAAGCGTTTGCGGTACGACAATCAGCCGTACGGGCAGATTTTTGATCTCATCAACGAGATGATCTATAAGAATTTTGCCAATTCGCACTCGACCATTGGTTCGATGGAGCATCTCGACGAAGCGTCGGTCGAGGACGTTCAGGAATTTTTCCGTATTTATTACGCCCCGAATAATGCTGTGCTCGTGCTGTCCGGAGCGTTTGAAACGGACCAGGCGAAACAACTGATCGAGACATATTTTGGCGATATTCCTTCGCAGCCGCTTCCGCCTGATCTGGACGTTAGCGAGCCGGACGAGGTGGCCGCCAACTACCGCGAATGGGAAGACCCGCTCGCACCGTTCCCGGCGTTTCTCATCGGCTGGAAAATACCAAAACGACGCACGCCTGAGTTTAATGCCCTATATCTTGCCGGCAAGGTGCTGTATGACGGCGACAGTTCGCGGCTCTATCAAAAGCTCGTCAAAGGCGAAGAGTCTGTTATTCAATTGTTCGGGTTTACGGATGAACGTCGAGGCCCGTCGAGCATTTTCGTCGGGGCGATTCCCAAGCCCGACAAAGATCTGAGTAAGATCCGCGAAACTATAATGAACGAGATCCACGATCTCGCCGCCCACGGCCCGACCGCGGAGGAGATGGAAAAGATCGAAAATCAGCTCATTAACGACTCAGTCCGCATGCGTCAGTCGTCGATGTCGCGAGCCCAGTCCATCGCCGAATATGCCTTGTACGACGGCGACCCCAAATTGATAAATACCGACCTCGATCAACTATTGGCCGTCACCGCCGAACAGATACGCCACGCCGTCGGGGTGTATCTCAATACCGAGAACCGTTCACTCCTCGACGTTGTTCCCGCTGGACAGGGTTAAGAATTTATATCCACAGATGGACACAGATAAACACAGATAAAAAATCAGTTAGACATGGTCTTATCTGTGTCTATCCGTGTTCATCTGTGGTTAATTATTTTTTATGGCATCAGAATTAAGAAAATCAGCACCTGAGCCGCTTGCTCCGACATCGTTTGATATCCCGCAGCCGTTTCAAACGACGCTCGCTAATGGCCTGCGTGTGGTTATATTTGAAGAGACACGCCTGCCGCTTGTCACCATACGGCTTGCGTTCCATTCGGGTGACATTCACGACCCGGCGAATGCAAAGGGCATTAACTCGGCGATGGTTTCGATGTTAACCGAGGGCACGGAAAATTACACCAGCCTGCAGCTTGCCGAAAAGATCGAACGGCTCGGAGCAGGCATCGGTGCGAGCGCATCGGATGATTTTACGATCGTCTCGGCCTCGTCGCTGTCTCTCTATAGCTCGGATATACTGGCTCTGCTCGCCGAGGTAGTGCTGCGGCCGACGTTTCCTGAGAATGAGCTTGACCTATATCGCCGCAACACGATCGAGAACCTAAAGTTTCAGCGTTCGCAGCCTGGATTTCTCGCCAATGAACAGGCCGCACGCCTGATCTATGGTAATCATCCGTATGCGGTCGTCTCGCCAAATGCGGCGGATATAGAAAAACTTGATCGCGAAAGGGTCGCAAAATTTCACAGCGAAAAATTAATCCCAAACAACGCGATGCTCATCGTCGTCGGCGATGTCGAACGTGATGAGTTTATCGCAGAGCTCAACCAGCATTTTGGCGATTGGCAGCAGGGAACAGTCGCCGACGAAAGATTTGACGCACCGCCAAAACGGGATTCCCGAAGCCTGACCATCGTTGACCGCCCCGGTTCGGCGCAATCCAACATTGTAATTACCAATCTTGGTATCAACCGCAATGATCCGGACTATTTTCCGATGATCGTGATGAATCAGGTGCTCGGTGCGGGTGCTTCGTCGCGTGTTTTTATGAATCTTCGCGAGGAAAAGGGTTATACCTACGGAGCCTACACACGGCTAAATACGCGGCGACTGGCCGGTGATGTCGAGGCGACCGCTGAGGTCCGCACTGATGTTACAGGCGCTTCGTTAAAAGAATTTTTCTACGAGCTTGCACGTATCCGGGATGAAAAGGTCGGCGACGAAGAGCTTGCGGACGCAAAAAACTTTCTCACCGGCGTATTTCCGCTGCGTGCCGAGACGCAGGAGGGCTTGACCAATCTGATCGTCAACCAGCATCTCTACGGCCTGCCCGATGATTATCTGCAGACCTATCGAGATAACGTAAGTGCCGTGACGGCAGACGATGTCCAACGCGTTGCGATCAAATACATCCGCGCTGATGAAATGGCGATCGTTATAGTGGGCGATGCAGCTGATGTGCTGCCGCAGGCGAAGGAGTACGCTGCAACGGTCGAGATCTTTGACACGGAAGGAATGCGGAAACACGACCGGTAGGGAGTGTGTTCCAATTGGACGCAGGAACACACTCCCAACCGGTCGTGTTTCTGCCTTATTACATCGGTTCGGTGAACTGGATGATCGCGAAATCCGCACCTGACGGATCGGCGACCATTGCCATACGGCCGACGCCCGGGGCGTCAAACGGCGGGACGCGGACGCTGCCGCCATTCTCGGTGATGCTTGCCACAGTCTCGTCGGCGTTTGCTACGGCAATATAGGTTGCCCAATGCGACGGTGCACCGCCCCAATCATCGCCTTCCATCGACATCATTCCTCCTTGAGCAACGCCGTCGATTACGACCTCTTTATAATCCATCGGCGTTACTTTTGTCTGAGGCAATTCCCAGCCAAACATCTTTGTGTAAAACTCCATTGCCGCTCCGAGGTCTTTCGTCCTCAATTCACGCCAACATATTTCGCCGGGGCTCGGTACGTTAAATTCAGCCATTGTGTCCTCCTTCGGCCATCTTAAATGTTGAGAATGACGCACCTGTCGGGTCTTGGATGATGCACATGCGGCCAACGTTGGGGACATCCAGAGGCCCGTGAATGATGGTCCCGCCGAGTTCGACCGCCAGTTTTGCGTTTTCGTCAACGTCGTCGACCGCAACGTAGGTCATAAAATGCGGCGGCGGCACGGGTTGGCCGGGCGCACACATCTCGGGCGTAATTTCATATAATCCGCCCGCCGGATAATCACCGCCGGTCGAGTATTCGTGATATGCAAATCCGTCCACGGCTTTGCTGTTCTGAAATTTCCATCCAAAGACGTTCGCATAAAACGCTTTGCATTTAGCTGCATCGGTGCTTGCGATCTCGGTCCAGCAAAAACTGCCGGGGGACGGTCCCGCAAAACCTGCCATTTCGCTTGCTTCTTGTGACATAGAGGGGGCTCTCCTTATAAAAAATGTGAATTTATCTTAGTCCAATATCAGCTATTACGCACGTTTGTGGAAGAAAGTTTTTGTGGAAGAAAAAAAGGGTTTTGAGTTGTGATCGTGGGAGCGGCCGCTTATGGAGACAAGCGGATGGCTTATTTATCACAACTCAAAACTTTGGTAAGCAGGGAACCGGGTTACCCGACGCGCCGCATCGGCGTTACCGTATTTCGCTGCAGATTCTGTAAGTGCTCGATCAGATCGGACGCTGCTCGTTTTGAAAGCTCGTCAACGCCGCACCGCATCATCTGCGAACACTCGGACTCGGCATCAAGATTGGCTTCGCGGGCGATCGCCCGGATCATGCCGAGCTGCTTGCCCGTGACCATGTCACCAAGGCTCTTTGCGATAGGATCGGACATAGCTTTCGGCTCGAAGACATGCGGATCGTCCGTCTGCTCGATCGCGTCAAACTCTCTTTTATACAGTTCACGGGCGATGCCAAACTTTACCGCCGCACGTTTCAGAGCGTCGTGCTCGGCTTTCTTGATGCCGGTTTCGCTGATCGCCTTACCGGTGCCGATACCCTCGCGGGTGACACCGTCGATAGTGATCGCGACCGTTACCGTGACGATGTCGCCGATCGAACGGATGTCCTTGACCGTATGTGCCCAGTTTGGGGCGTTGTCGTCGAGAACGTCCGCGACGGTGTGCCACTCGACATACTCGACCATGTGGACATTGCCGTCACGGTCGCGTCGCCCGGCACGCTGGCGGATCAGATTTGGGTCAACCGTTTTGCGAAGCTCTTTTAACGTGGTCGAAAAATCGAGCACATTATTTGTGATCTCAGCCGAAAATAAATCTTCCGTTGTTTCTGTCTGTGGCGTTTCGTTAATAGTGTTGCGTTTCATTTTTTATCTCCTGTGTTAGTTACCGGATCGTTCGAATACCTGCAATAGTTACGCCGACTTGTCTGAAGTGCCGGTAATTGCTGATTTCTGTTGATCCCTGTTCGCCGCATGTCAGACCATGCGACTCAGTTGTAGTTATCAATCGATGCATTGTTTCGATAACAGGCGTTGCATCTATGAAACAATGTATCAGAATAATTTATTTGTTGCAAGTGCGAAACAAAGTGTTGCATTTAAAAAAATGATGTGGTATGTTTTATCTGTGAAATGAAAAGTGTATCCGTGACACTTACCAAATCCATGGAGGAAAAGATAATTATGGGATCCAAAAGTGAAAGTCTTATCAGTACAGCCGAACTTGGCAAAGCGATAAAACGCCGCCGTGAGGAACTAAAACTCAGTCTGCGTGACGTAGCGGATGTGACCGAGGTCTCGGCCTCGACGCTATCGCGTATTGAGAACGGTACGGGCCGCCCCGACGCTGACAACATTGCCCGTCTGACGCAGTGGCTGGATATGCCGGTCGATCGTTTGATGAAACACTCAAATGCGAACGTCGAACCGGTCATCTATTACCCGCACGAGGCGACCGCCGATATCGTCGAGGCCCACCTGCGTGCCGACAAAAACCTCACGCCTGAGACGGCAAACGCTCTGTCAGAGCTTTTCCGCGTCGCATATCAGCAGTTTAGCGGTTCGACCAACAAAAAATAACGATACAAAGATCAACACAAACCACACTACTTATATGACGCACACACAAGATAAAACATTTAGCATTGGACGCGGATATGGATCAGACACGATGATCGTGTTGTTCTTTTTGGCTTTGGAATACGGACGTGCCGTTCAGGCATATTCGATGGACGGGCTTTTGATGGGCATCACGATGGCGATGATATGCGTGCTGCCGTATTTTCTGCCGTCAACCGCTGAGCGTCCGACATTCTCAAACTGGATACTCGCCCGCGGGGCTTTCGCTCTGACGGGGATGATATTCGGCGTAGCTCTTAATCAAAGCGCGGGCACGATCCTGCCGGAATCGATGCGCTACATACCGATGACGTTCTTGATCCTGGCGTCAATGGTTAGCTGCTACATCCAGTTTTATGGTTTGATGAAACTCCGCTTGGCAAAATAGGCAAAAGGCGCCCTGCGAGAGATAAAAAAAGATCCGCACGTGTTTCGGGAACATGCGCGGATCTTTTTTGTTTGAAATTTCAAATCTCAAATTTGAAATGTAAGTTCCAACGGTTAAATACTTTCAACAAAAGTATGTGCGGGTTCGGCAACAAGATGGTGAATGGCCCGCACCTGCGAAACAAGGTCAGCATACTGTCCCGGGGTCAGAGCTTGTGCCCCGTCGCAAAGGGCCTCTTCCGGGCAGGGGTGTACCTCGATTATCAATCCGTCGGCTCCGACCGCGACACCTGCTCTGGCAAGCGGTGTGACCATATAATTATGTCCGGTGCCATGCGAGGGATCGACGATGATCGGTAGATGGGTCAGACGGTGCACGGCGGGGATGATCGACAGATCCATCGTGTTGCGGGCGTGGTCCGCAAAGGTGCGGATGCCGCGTTCACAGAGGATCACGTCATAATTGCCCTCGGCCATGATGTACTCGGCGGCGAGTAGGAGCTCGTCGAGCGTCGCTGACAGACCGCGCTTGAGTAGTACCGGCTTTTTCGTCTGCCCCGCGTATCGCAGCAGCGAAAAATTTTGCATGTTACGAGCACCGATCTGGATACAATCTCCGTATTCCGCAACAGCATCGATGCCGTGCTCGTCCATCGCTTCGGTGACGATGTTCAAACCATATTGATCCCGAACCTCCGCGAGCATCTTAAGTCCATCAACCCCAAGTCCCTGAAAAGCATAAGGCGACGTCCGTGGCTTGAATGCACCGCCGCGAAAGAACCGTGCACCGCTCGCCGCAACAGCTTCAGCAGCGGCAAAGACCTGATCGTGATTTTCGAGAGCGCAAGGTCCGGCGATGATCGCGAGTTCGCTGCCGCCAATGGTAGCATTGCCGACCTTAATAACGGATTTTTCGGGCCGGAGATCTTTCGAAATGAGTTTGTACGGTTTTGTGACGCGGATCGCATCAGCGACACCGGGCAGATTCTCAAAATGCGCCGGGTCGATCGAGCCCTGATTGCCCGTGACGCCGATAGCGGTGCGATTTTCGCCCGGCAGAGTGTGCCCGCGATAACCTAGTGTTTCGATGACCTGGAGAACTTTGTCTACATCCGACGCAAGTGCGTCGGGTTTCATTACGATCAACATAAGCGAATAAACCCCTGTGGGTGCAAAACTCTAACTTTAGTTTTCAGCACCATTTTTTGCAACTTGCGGCAATAATTGCCCGACAAAAGCCTCAACATTTGAGACCGCCCGATCAGGCGAAATCGCCATTTCAATTTCCGCAACGATCGCCGAACCGACGACCGCCGCGTCCGCAAAACGCCAGACATCGGCTATCTGTTTCGCCGTCGAGATACCAAATCCGACAGCTATCGGCAGATCGGTGAATTTTCTTGCTCGTGCGACAAGTTTCTCAGCCGCAGAGCTGGTGGTTTCCTGTGCTCCGGTCACACCGGCACGTGAAACAGCGTACACAAAGCCGCGGGCATTTTCACAGATCGTTTTAAGACGCTCGTCGGTCGTGGTCGGAGCGATGAGTGATATCAAGTCAATATTATTAGCAGCCAAACATTCCGATATCTTCGTCGCTTCGTCTTCGATCACGTCAGTCAACAGCAACCCGTCAATGCCGGAGTCTGCGGCGGTTTCGCAAAATTTATTGATGCCGAAACGCATAATTGGGTTGAAATAGCTGAACAAAACAATAGGAACATCGATCTGTTTTCTAAAATCCTTCGCCAGGTTCAACACATCTTGCAGGGTTGTCCCGCTATCCAACGCTCTTTGCGACGAACGCTGTATCGTCGGCCCGTCTGCCATTGGGTCGCTGAAAGGTACTCCGAGCTCGATCACATCGGCTCCCATTCCGGCGAGTTTCAAGATGATCGACAGCGAAGTAGCGAGATCGGGATCCCCGGCCGTGACGAACGGGATAAAGCCTTTATGTCTGCGATCTTTTAGCTTTTGTGTGATTCGACTCATTTCGTGGTGGACGCGCTCCCTACCGGTCGTGTTTCTGCCCCAGCTCCTCCTGAACGGTATTTATATCCTTATCGCCACGGCCCGATAGATTGACGATCATGATCTGATCGCGAGACATCGTCGGAGCTATCTTGATCGCGTGTGCGATCGCGTGAGACGATTCGAGAGCCGGAATTATGCCTTCGGTTTCTGAAAGTGTTTTGAATGCGGACAAAGCTTGGTCGTCGTTAGCTGAAACATATTCGATACGACCCGTATCGTGCAAAAATGCATGCTCGGGTCCGATCGATGCGTAGTCCAGTCCCGCTGAAACCGAGTGTGTCAGTGCGATCTGACCATCGTCATCCTGCAATAAGTAGCTTTTTGTTCCTTGTAGAACTCCGACATTACCGCCGTCCATAAATCTCGCAGCGTGGTCGCCAACCGTGTTGCTACGGCCGCCGGCCTCGACGCCGATCATTTGAACATCGTCGTTCAAAAATGGGTGAAATAACCCAATGGAATTTGAACCGCCGCCGACGCAGGCAATGAGAACGTCGGGCAAACGGCCTTCGTGTTCAATTATCTGTTCACGAGCCTCGCGGCCGATGACAGACTGAAAATCGCGAACCATCAATGGATATGGATGAGGACCGAGAGCGGAGCCAAGCAAATAATAAGTAGTGTCGACGTTCGTCACCCAGTCGCGAAGAGCCTCGTTTATAGCATCTTTTAATGTCCGAGAACCGGAATCAACGCCGCGAACCTCCGCCCCGAGCAGCCGCATACGAAACACATTGACCTCTTGCCGCCGCATGTCTTCGGTGCCCATATAAACGAGGCATTCGAGCCCAAACAAAGCACAAACCGTCGCGGTCGCGACACCATGCTGTCCAGCACCGGTCTCGGCAATAATTCGCTTTTTGCCCATTTTGCGGGCGAGCAGGATCTGGCCGATGCAGTTATTTATTTTGTGAGCACCGGTATGATTTAGGTCCTCGCGTTTGAGATAGATCTTTGCTCCGCCGAGCGATTCTGACAGGCGTCTGGCGTAATACAGGGGCGAAGGGCGACCAACATAATTCTTGAGCAGGTCTTGAAACTCCGCTTGAAACGCTCCATCATCGCGAACGCCATAATAAGCCGCCGTTAGCTCATCGAGTGGAGCAACAAGCGTCTCGGGCACAAATCGCCCTCCGTATTCGCCAAAGTATCCGTGTTCGTCCGGCTCGTAATTCATATTGCCTCTTTCGCGGCTTTAATAAACGCCGCGACCTTTTTCGGATCCTTCTTTCCGGGAGACGATTCCACACCGCTTGCGACATCGACAGCGTGCGGCCCGACAATCCTTATAGCTTCCTCA
>JBGTII010000161.1:0-10545 GCA_041745735.1 Pyrinomonadaceae bacterium
GGGATCAGGCCTGTATGGGCATCCCGCATCGCCGCAGGGAAGATCTGCGGGACAAACAACGCCGCAAAACTATACAAAAGGGCCGCTCCGGTTCCGATCCCGATGAGCGTAAACATGTTCGGGCTAAGATTCCTGACCGACCCAATGCCTCGCTCAAAAAACGGCTTCCCTCCCCACAAAACAACGGGCGTCGCCAGGATGAACTGTATCCAGATTGAAACCTGCGGCGAAATGAAGTTGTGAAAATTCGGCAGCATCTCTGCCATCGCCAATGCAAAAACGGGTAATGTGAGAATAGCTGAGATCCAAAATCGACGTTTCATGTCGACGAATTCCGGATCTGGCTTGTCATCGAGACTTATTTCCTTTGGCTCGAGAGCCATACCGCAGATCGGACAACTGCCCGGGCCGATCTGGACTATTTCGGGATGCATTGGGCAGGTGTATTCGACGTCGAGAGGTTGATCAGAAGGTTCTTGAGGGCCGAGATATTTGTCGGGTGCGGCGGCGAATTTATCTCGGCAGCCGACTGCACAAAAATAATAGGTATCGCCGTTATGCTGGTGAGTTGCCGCAGCCGTCGACGGCTTGACCAGCATCGTACATACCGGATCCAGATGGGTTCCTTCGGAGTCGGTCCGCATTTCGTCGAGCGTCAAAGCATCTCGACCGATACCGACAAACCCGGATGCTGATGCGGTCGGAGTTGCGGCCTGTGTCTTATATCTCTCAAGACAACCGGTGCTGCAAAAATAGTGGTGCTCACCGTTGTGTTCGAGGTGTCTGGCTGCGGTTTCTGGGCTCACCGTCATTCCGCAAATTGGATCGACATATGTATTTTCCATTGTGATTTCCCTCCACAACCATTCTACAACCTGTGAGTAGGTGTCAAGTCAAGCGCCATTCTCATTCCCTGCAAATGACTCGATCAGACGGCAGACGGAATGGCCATCGGGCTCCGAGTTTTTCATTGTCGTCCACATCTCGGCGGCAGCCTCAAGGCGTTTCTGAAGACGTTTCATCTCGCGGATCTTTACCCTATTTTCTTCAATACGTTTCTCCACGACATCGCGAACCATCGGACACGGCGAATCGCCGTGGGCTGCGTGATCGAGGATCTCTTCGATCTCCGCAAGAGTGAATCCCAACTCCTTTGCTGACGAAATGAATTTTAACCGGTCGCGATCAGACGGTTTGTACATCTTATAGCCGTTCCGCAGATCACGTGACGGTTTTAGCAGGCCGATCCGCGTGTAATAGCGAACCGTGAAGAGCGGAATATCAGCCTTTTTGGCAAGCACACTTGCTGTTATCATTCGTTTCCCCCTCGCCGGAATTATCTCTATCGCTTTTCGGCGAGTTCCTCACTAAGGGCCTCCATCTCGGCGATCTCACGGCGTTGTGCCTCTATTATACCGTCTGCCAGTTTACGAACACCTGGATCGGTAATGTTTGCTCTCTCGCTCGTCAGGATCGCTATGGAACCGGCCGCTCCTGGGTACGAGGTCCAACCACCGCGTCCAATGTGTTTTGGTTCGTTATAAACGTCGCCGGCAACGACATTCCTAGCACGCCCTACAAAGACTAAAGCCCAGAAAAGTGTTAAGAAAAAAGTGAAAGGTTTAGAAGGGCAAATAGAGACTAAAATAGATAAAACAACGAAAAAGGCGTCCATTCTGGACGCCTTAACTGTTGTAATAATTGGTGATCCGAGCAGGACTCGAACCTGCGACCCAGTGGTTAAAAGCCACTTGCTCTACCGACTGAGCTATCGGACCACGCGGACAGCCGAGGCTGGCCGAATTGAAGATTTTACCTATTGGAACCGGTAATGGCAAGTTCCATACGAATATCTGCTCGCGCATATTCGGAATTTGGATCTGTAGGCACCTCAATAAAGCCAAACTTTCGATACAAAGCAAGAGCCGGCTGGAGCGAACGGTGCGATTCGAGGAATATCAGCCGCATGCTGTTTGTCTCTGCGTGAGCAATGCAGCTTTGCATCAAGTAGTTAGCTATGCCCATACCCTGAAACTCAGGTGCGACGGCCATTTTTGTTAGCTCAAGTACTCCTTCGCCTGACGGTATCAGCGCAACGGTTCCCGCGGCGAGCCCCGAAACAATGGCCATAAATATATGCCCACCAGGTTCGATCACAGAGGTTTGCGGGTCGTCTAGTATCTCGCGGTCGTGTTTCTCAACCGAAAAATATTTCTCGATCCACTCGTAATTCAACGAGGCGAAATCTTCTGCCCATTCATCCGAAAAATCTACGATCTCAACATTTGCCATTACCGACCTAAGCAAACCAACCTTCCATCACAGAGTCTTTCAAAATAATTGTCTGATCGCGTTCCGGGCCGGTCGAGATCAGGCCGATCTCGGTGCCGATCTGGTCGGATAAAAAGCGGACGTACTTTTGAGCCTTTTCCGGGAGTTTGTCGAACTCGGTCGTGCCGACCGTATCACTCATCCAACCCGGCAGCGTCTCGTATATCGGCTTGATTGCCCGCAGTTCGCTCGAGACGGCCGGAAAAGAATCGACGCGTTTCCCGCCAATCTCATAGCCGACGCAGACCTTGATCTCTTCGAGTGCATCGAGGACATCAAGCTTTGTCAGGGCGACTGAATCAAAACCATTCAGCTCGGCGGCGTATCGGGTCGCGACCGCATCAAACCAGCCACAGCGACGCGGGCGTTTGGTCACCGAGCCGTATTCACGGCCCCGCTCGCGAATAAGATTCGCCATATCCTCTTCTGCCTCGACCATTTCTGTCGGAAACGGCCCCTCGCCAACGCGGGTTGCGTAAGTGCGGACAATACCGAGGACCCCGGTGATATGATGCGGCGGAATGCCAGCACCGACCGAAGCCCCGCCCGCCGTCGGATTGGATGAGGTAACATACGGATATGTGCCGTGATCGACATCGAGCAGCGTGGCCTGAGCACCTTCGAGCAGGATCTTTTTGTTTGCTTTACGTGCCTCGGCTAAGAAATGTGATGTTTCGCAAACAAACGGCCGCAGACGCTCGACGAGGGGCGAAATTTCCTCAAGGATTTCATCGGCTCGCAACGGCTGTTGGCCAAAGAGGACGATGATGCGGTTTGCTTCCTCAAGATTGCGTTCGATCCGCAGTTTCAAGAGAGCCGGATCCATCGCATCCGCGACGCGAATTCCCCGCCGTCCTGCCTTGTCTTCATACGCCGGACCGATGCCGCGGAGCGTCGTCCCGATCTTTTCATTACCCAGACGTTCTTCGGATGTATGGTCGAGTGCTCGGTGATACGGCATGATCAGGTGGGCACGGCTCGAAACCTTAAGCCGCTCCGGCGAGACCGAGATTCCCTTTTCGGCGATCTGATCTACCTCTTCGAAAAAGGCTTTTGGGTCGATAACCATGCCATTACCTAGTACGCACGTCGCATCGGGGTTGATGATGCCCGACGGCAATAGCCTCAAAACAAAGGCCTTATCGCCAACGTAAACGCTGTGCCCGGCATTATGCCCGCCCTGATACCGCGACACGATATCAAATCGGTCCGCAAGCAAATCAACGACCTTTCCCTTTCCCTCATCGCCCCATTGGGCTCCGATTATTACAATTATCATTTGTTTAGAGTTACGCCTTTAGGCGTGAATTCTCCACGCTATCTCAAAGTCCACTGATAAAGCTCAACGTAATTTCTTGCTGCATTTTCCCACGAATTATCGACGGCCATTCCGTTCTGCTGGATTTTTAGCCATGCGTCCTTATCGGCGTAGGCAAAACGGGCGTCGTAGATCTTTTCGAGCAGTTTGTCGGCACGGAACGGCCCGAACTTGAAACCGTTTCCGGTCTGACTGACCGCATCCCAGTTTTGCACGGTGTCATCAAGTCCGCCGACTGCTCGGACGATCGGCACGGTCCCGTATCTCAAAGAATACATTTGGTTTAAGCCGCACGGCTCAAACTTTGACGGCATCAGAAACATGTCCGCACCCGCCTCGATAAGATGTGCCAAGCTCTCATTATAACCGATATAAACCCCGACCCGCGAAGGTGCATAGTCACGAAGTGCCTGCAAAAACGCCTCGGAATCCTTTTCACCCGACCCAAGCGCAATAAAATAAGCTCCCGACGCTAAAATATCACCTGCTCCCTGACGAATAAGCTCAACGCCTTTTTGCGATGTGAGCCGCGTAACGCTAGCAAAAATTGGCCGTTCCATCTCCACCGGCAGGCTAAAGTGTTCGAGCAACGCCCTTTTGCATTCGGCCTTGCCGGAAAGGTCGTCGATCGAGAAATGTGCGGGTATTTGCCGGTCCGCCGAGGGGTTCCATTCGTCGTAATCGACGCCGTTCGTGATGCCGATCAGACGGTTCGCCCGTTGCCGCGTCAACCAGTCGAGTCCATAGCCATTTTCACCGGTCTGGATCTCGTGAGAATAGCGTTTTGAGACAGTTGAAAGCGTGTCAGAAACTTCAAGTCCTGCTTTCATTGCTGACGCGTACCCGTTGAAATTAAATGTGTTATGTGAGAACTGCGAAGTAAAACCCAACGAAGGCAACTCAGACATACCAAACCCGCCTTGGTAAGCCATATTATGGATGGAAAATACCGTACGAGTACGGCTCCAATACGGATCATATCGACGTTTTGCGGCCAATTCGACCGCCGCAAAGCCGCAATGCCAGTCGTTGAGATGGACGATATCGGGGGCGGTGCCAATCCGCTTTAGCAACTCGAGAGCGGTATGGTTAAAAAAGGCAAATCGCTCGTAATCTTCTGTATAACCGTAGATCGAATCGCGGTGAAAAAGTGGCGGATAATCAATGAGAAAAGTTGGCGAGCCATTCGCTTCGCTATAAAATGCCTTTGCCTGAACATGCCGACCACGCCATTCGATCCAGAGATCCTCGATGGCCATTTCCCACAAATACTCACCCTTTGTCTGCAAATAGCACGGCGTTATCAGCAGCGAATCGATGCCGACCTGTTTCAAAGCCTTTGGCAAAGCCCCGGCAACATCACCCAAGCCCCCTGTCTTTGAATATGGAACTGCCTCGGCAGAGATTACAGCAACGCGCATAGATTCTAATGCACAATTCACAATGCAAAATGCACAATGAAGAACGGAATTTCCATTCTGCATTGTGCATTATACATTGTGCATTGAGACTACGTTTGCATCGACGCCAAAAATTCGGCGTTTGTCTTGGTCTTAGACAGGCGTTCGATAACGACCTCCATCTGCTCGACCGGCGAAAGCGGGTTGAGTACGCGTCGCATGACCCAGATACGGGCAAGGTTTTCTTTGTCGATGAGCAATTCTTCTTTACGCGTACCCGAACGCTGTAGGTCGATCGCCGGGAAGAGACGCTTGTCCGAAAGCTTACGGTCAAGCTGGATCTCGGAGTTACCCGTTCCCTTAAACTCCTCAAAAATAACGTCATCCATTCGCGAACCCGTGTCGATCAGGGCCGTCGCGATGATGGTCAGGCTGCCGCCTTCTTCAATATTACGGGCCGCACCAAAGAAACGTTTTGGACGCTGCAGAGCGTTGGAATCGATACCACCCGACAGGATCTTGCCCGACGGCGGCACAACGGCGTTGTGGGCACGCGCGAGACGCGTGATCGAATCGAGTAGGATGACTACGTCGCGTTTGTGTTCAACTAGCCGTTTAGCCTTTTCAATGACCATATCGGCCACTTGTACGTGGCGTGTCGGCGGTTCGTCAAATGTTGACGAGATGACCTCACCCTTGACGCTGCGCTGCATATCCGTAACTTCCTCAGGGCGTTCGTCTATGAGCAGCACGATAAGAGCGACCTCAGGGTGATTTTCCGTGATCGAATTGGCGATCGTTTGGAGCAGCATCGTCTTACCCGTACGCGGCGGAGCAACGATCAGGGCTCGTTGGCCTTTGCCGATCGGCGTGACGAGATCCATCACACGAGCCGAGATCTTTGTCGGGTCGTCCTCTATCTCCAAGGTTAACTGTTCGTCCGGATAAAGCGGCGTCAGATTGTCGAAGAAAATCTTCTCGCGAGATTGTTCCGGCGCCTCGAAATTGATCGCCTCGACCTTAATAAGCGCAAAGTAGCGTTCGCCTTCTTTCGGCGGACGGATCTGGCCCGAAACCGTGTCGCCGGTTCGCAGGTCAAATTTGCGGATCTGCGACGGGCTGACATAAATGTCGTCGGGGCCGGGCAAATAGTTGTACTCAGGAGCACGCAAAAAGCCGAAACCATCAGGCAGAGTCTCAAGCACGCCCTCGGAAAATATCAATCCGCTTTTCTCGGTCTGAGCGGCGAGCACCTTAAAAATAAGCTCTTGCTTTCTCAGGCCTGTCGCTCCCTCGATGCCCATTTCCTTGGCGATATGGGTCAATTCGCTGATCGACATATCCTTAAGGCCGGCGAGATTCATCATAGGGCTGTCGTCAGACTTTCCGTTGGAGGATGCAGATTTTGCCTCGGTCGGACCGGCGTCAGTCGCTTCGGGTTCTTCGACGGTCGAAACCTCGGATTCGTCAGTGATCTTTTCGGCTTTTGGCTTACGGTTAGGTGTGGTTTTGGTTGCCATGACTATGAAATTGAATAGGTGGTTAGTGTCTTATCTTCAACACTTTAGTGATTTTAACAATTTTCCCGCGCATGCGACGCGCATTTGAACAGATTAGAAATTGACAAGCGGAGAAAATCGTATGGATTGTATGTAGTATTGCCTTGAAACAAGCCTTTCAGCTTTTTCCAGAAACCCTGAATTAAAGGGAAAATTAATTATTACACTTTTTCTAAATGTAAATCAACAAATAAATCAATATTTTTCAACCGCAGTATTTATCTCGCTCCACAATTCGTCGCGGCCACGTGCCGTTGTCGCCGAGTAAGGCACGATCTTTACGTCGCCGAGTACCGTTTGCGTCACCGCTAAAGACTTTCGCATATCGTTATTAGACAATTTATCCGTCTTTGTCGCAGCAACGATGTGCGGCTTGCCGTGATGGACGAGCCATTCGTTAAGCTGCATATCGAGGGCGGTCGGCTTATGCCGCGAGTCGATCAATTGAACACACAACGCAAGCTCTTGTCTCTCGGCAAGATATTCCTCCGCCATCCTTCCCCAATCCGACCGCATTGACTTGGAAACCTTTGCGTAACCATATCCCGGCAGATCTGTGAAGTAAAACTGTTCGTTAATGAGAAAAAAATTGATGCTCTGCGTGCGTCCGGGTGTGTTTGAGGTACGGGCGAGGCCTTTCCTCAACAGAAGCGAATTAATAAGCGACGATTTCCCTACATTTGAACGCCCAAGAAAAGCGATCTCCGGTCGTCCATCAGTCGTCCAATGCGCCATTTCGAACGCGCTTTTGACAAATTCGGCTGAGGTTACTTTCACGCTGATTTGGCCATTTCGGCTCGGGCGGCAATCAAGCGTTTCATTGCTTCGCGGCGTCCGGCGAGTATTTCGGTGGCGTTGGGTTGCCGCATTAGGAGGTCTTCGAGCTGTTTCATGACCGCGGGGCTGCCCATATTCTCACGGATCTGATCGATGAACGGCTCGACCTTTGAATACACAACCCAAGCCTCGCTCGCTGAGAGCAAAAACATCGTCTCGTCGATCGCACCCTGGTTTACAAACCCGGCGGCCATATCCCAGTAGCTCGTTACCATGCGATAGTGGGCGCTTGTTGATTCGTCAACGATGGCACGCATCACGTCGTCGACACTCTCGGGAAAGAACGTGATTATCCAAGCCCTCGCCTCGCGCATTTTGGGTTCGCGACGCAGGTCGTACAGTTTCATTATCAGATCGGCCGAGGTTTCTTTGCTCATTATTAGTTCTCCAGATCTATTCGATCGGTGCCGAGATATCGGTCGCCGCAGCACTAGTATTCCAAAGCTGCGGGGTGTCGAGTTTCTCCTCAGCAATATTACCGTCAAGTGCAAAGGTCAAAACTTCGTCGATCGTATCGACCGTGTGAATAGTCAGATCGTCGCGAACCTCGTCGGGGATATCGACCAGATCTTTTTCGTTCTCTTTTGAAAGGATTATTGTCTTTAACCCAAATCGGTGTGCGGCAAGCATTTTCTCTTTAACTCCGCCGATCGGCAGCACTTTGCCTCGAAGCGTAATTTCGCCGGTCATGGCGACATCGTGACGAGCCGGTCGCCGCGTGAGGGCCGAAACCATTGCGGTCGCAAGCGTGATCCCCGCGCTCGGGCCGTCTTTTGGAATAGCTCCTTCGGGCACGTGGATGTGCAGATCTTTTTCTTTGAAATCGGCCGGGTCGATGCCTAATTCTTCGGCTCTGGTTCTGACACAAGTCAGTGCGGCCTTTGCCGATTCCTGCATAACTTCCCCAAGCTTTCCGGTCAGCGTCACCTCGCCTTTGCCCTTAACAAGCGTACATTCGACCTGCAGCACATCGCCGCCAACCTCTGTCCATGCCAAGCCGTTGACCAAGCCGATCTCGCTCTTGCGGGCGATGTCTTGTTTGCGGTAGCGGATGATGCCGAGCAGTTCTTGTACCTTTTCGGCGTCGATCGAGACGCGGAAATCTGCTTTCACATCCGAGGCGACGAACTTTCTCGCGATCTTTCTGAGGCACGCGCCGATCTCGCGTTCGAGGTTACGTACGCCAGCTTCGCGTGTGTAGTGACGGATGACCTCAAGTATGCCGTCGTCGCTAAAGACGATCTGCGCCGGGTCGATGCCGTTGTTTTCGCATTGCTTGGGCAGCAGATGCCGCTTGGCGATCTCGACCTTTTCACGCTCGGTGTAGCCCGACAGATGCAGTATCTCAAGCCGATCCTGCAACGCCGGCGGGATGGTGTGCAACACATTTGCCGTCGCGAGGAAAAACACGTGCGACAGATCGTAATCGACGTCTAAATAATGGTCGCGAAACGTATGGTTCTGCTCCGGATCGAGCACCTCAAGCAGCGCTGCCGATGGATCGCCGCGAAAATCGCGTCCAAGTTTATCAACTTCGTCCAGCAAAATGACAGGATTCGTCGTTCCGGCGCGTTTCATGAGTTGGATGATCTGTCCCGGCAGCGAACCGATGTACGTCCGGCGATGGCCGCGGATCTCGGCTTCGTCATGGACACCGCCAAGCGCGAGCCGCATAAATTTACGTCCAGTCGCGTTGGCGATCGATTTACCAAGCGAAGTTTTACCCACGCCCGGTGCCCCGACGAAGCACAGGATCGTTCCCTTAGGATTCTTAACTAACTGACGCACGGCGAGGAATTCGAGGATGCGTTCCTTGATCTTCTCAAGTCCGTAATGGTCTTCATTCAAAGTCTGTTCCGCCAGCCCAAGGTCCTCGATCTCGTCCGATCTTTCGCTCCAAGGCACGTTCAGCAGCCAGTCGATATAGGTCCTCGCGACGGTGCCCTCGGCGGACATCGGCGGCATTGCTTCGAGCCGGGCAAATTCCTGTAGGGCTTTCTCTTTGGCCTCGACGGTCATCCCGGCTTCTTCGATCTTTTTCTTTAGCTCGTCCAACTCGGCTTTCTCGTCCTTGCGTCCAAGCTCTTTGTGAATGGCCTTGATCTGCTCGTTGAGATAATACTCACGCTGATGCTTGTCCATCTGCTTTTTGGTTCGCGAATGGATGTTTCGGTCCATCTGTTTTTTCTCGATCTCGGCCTCAAGCACGTCTATCAGCTTTTGCAGACGCTCGGCGACCGAAACCGTCTCAAGCAGCTCTTGCTTTTCTAAAACTTCGATACGCAGATGCGACGACATCGAATCGGCGATCTGTGCCGCCGAAACCCCGCGCAAACTCGCGTGCAAAGCATCGGCATAGGCATCCGGCGAAACCCGCAGAAACTGCTCGACCAGCGAATGTATCTTTTGCAGTAAACCGTCGGTGCGGATGCCCGATTCGTCCGTCGAGATCACACGCCGCACATGCGCGTGAAACATACCGTCGGCGTCCTGTTCGACACGCACCATGCGGCCGCGCGACTGGCCCTCGACGACGACCTTTATCTGGCCGTTGTCCTGCCGCTGTGCCTGTAAAATACGTCCCAAGGTGCCGACCGGATAGATCTGCGTCGCATCGGGTTCGTCAACGCTCGCGTCGTGCTGTGTCGCGAGAAATATCTGCCGTTCGCCGACCATCGCCTGTTCGAGAGCGGCGACGGACGACGGCCGTCCGATCTTAAACGCCACTTTCGTAAAGGGGAAAATAACTACATCGCGGATGGGAACCATCGGAAAACGCTCAATGTCCGACGGCATTTGATCTGTAAATTCCTGCATATAGATTGAAACGACGAACTCTAACTGCGAGTTCTATAATCTTTGCTTACCAAGGGTGTATTTAATTTTAGGCAAACCCGGCACCGAAAAGCAACAGCAAAACACCGGACAGCCCCCAACTTTAACAACGGTCAATTTATGCCTTTATAAAGAGCGATTAGCCCCCGCTTTTTATAATTCCTGAAAAAGAGTTTTTGCCACGAATTACACGAATGCCGCGAATCAGAAATAAGTTCTCCGATTCGTGTCATTCGTGACATTCGTGGCTAAACTTCTTTTGGTC
>JBGTII010000162.1:0-25596 GCA_041745735.1 Pyrinomonadaceae bacterium
AACTCGGCGGCAGCAACAGCGGCTGATTCTGCTCATACCTCTTAAATACAACTTTCCCTTTCTTCCTCATTCATACATTTTAAAGCCTCTCACCCCTTTTTGCGCCAAAAAAAAGACCGCCTTTTCAGACAGCCTCTTTTAAAATTGGTGGAGACGAGGGGGGTCGAACCCCTGACCTCTGCAATGCCATTGCAGCGCTCTGCCAAACTGAGCTACGTCCCCAAACGTAATGACGAATTACGAATGTCGAATTACGAATTATAGAACACGGCGGAAACATCGCGCAATGCGGTATTCTACATTCTATATTCTCTATTTTCCTTTGAATTCGGGCTTACGCTTTTCGAGAAACGCCGAGACGCCTTCTTTTTTGTCCTCTGTCGAGAAACAGATCGCGAACAGATCGACCTCACGCCTGAGCCCTTCGTCAAGGTTCGAACGCGATGCAAACTTTACTGCCTCCTTGGAGAGTTGCAATGCGATCGGGGCTTTTTCGGCGATCTTTTCGGCAAGCTTCATCGTTTCAGCCTCAAGCTGATCGCTTGGATAGACGTGATTGACGAGGCCAAACCTCTCGGCCGTCGCGGCGTCGATCATATCGCCCGTCAGTGCCAACTCCATCGCCCGGCCCTCGCCGACGAGACGCGGCAGACGCTGTGTGCCGCCACCGCCGCACATGATGCCAAGATTGATCTCAGGCTGCGAAAACCGAGCACTTTCGCTAGCCATACGCAGGTCACAGGCCATCGCAAGTTCATTACCGCCGCCGAGACAAAATCCATTGACCATGGCGATGACCGGCTTTGGAAACGTGTCTATCGAATTGAAAAATGATCGTTCGTGGAAAGCATTTCGCTGCGTAACCGGAGTTTGGCCCTCAAACTCGCTGATATCGGCTCCGGCGATAAACGCCTTTCCCCCGGCACCGGTTATGACAAGCACGCGCACGCTCTCATCGCCCCGCAGCTCATCGAGAACGGCCACACCCTCGGCGTGAACCTGCGAGCTAAGTGCATTGAGTTTATCGGGACGGTTAATGGTCAGGACGGCAACTTTGCCGCGTTTTTCGACGGTTATTGTTTCGTAAGACATATTTATAATGCAGAAGCCCGCACGAAAGGGCACCATCGGCGTTACACGATGCCCTTACTTCGTGCGGGCTTCCGCCACTGATCCTATTCGTTGACACCCTCGACAATATTGTCATCGGCGATCCAAGCGACAAATAGCCGCAGCCAGCTTTCTTTTGGTTCTTCGATGGCGACGCCGATGCGGTGAGTGCCATAGCTTGCCGGCAAAACGCGCACGACCTGAGCCTTGACCTCGACCGGGACACCGTTTGGCCGGTGAGAGCGGATATAAAGGCTGTCACCGTTTGCGATTGGCTGATTTAGTTGAAAGAGGGCTCCGAGCGTTGAGATATCGTCGGTCTCGGTCGGTTCGCTCCAGGTCGCGCCATCCTCGGTCCTGCCGGACACCACAATAGGCAGACGGAGGGCCATTCGGAGGGCAAACCTTTTTTCCTCAAAGTGAGGTTGTATGGTGCTCATCGCCAGTACCTAAAAGGGGTCTAGAAACACGGAATCTAAAATAACAGTGTAACACGAATCCCTTTACTGTGTTACCGTTACCATCCGAAAACAAAATATGGAAGGATAAAAAAGATCCGGCCGGTGTAGAGCCATTGTGCTACAACAAACCTATTAGACGAACCCACTAGACGATAGTTATACTATAACCATTGGCGAATCCAAAACAGTGTCTGGCGTATCGCCAACTGGAATTTATGAGCGAAAAGCAAATACATCGCAAAGTCGTGATCCTCGGCTCCGGCCCCGCAGGTTTGACCGCAGCCGTCTATGCCGGCCGGGCTCAACTCGAACCGCTTGTCATCGACGGCCCACAGCCCGGCGGCCAGCTGACCATCACGACAGATGTCGAAAATTACCCCGGATTTTCAAAGGGGATAATGGGCCCGATCTTGATGGATGAATTTCGCGAACAGGCTCTCCGATTTGGGACTGAGATCATCAATGTATGGATAGACAAGGTCGATCTATCGGCGCGGCCATTTACGCTTTTTGGTAAAGAGAGTGAAGACAGCACCGAGATAACCACCATTATCAAGGCCGACACGCTGATCGTATCGACCGGCGCTTCGGCAAAGTGGCTGGGCATTCCCGGTGAAGCTCCAGTGCCGGAGGGTTTGGGCGGCAACGGTGTCTCGGCGTGTGCGACGTGTGACGGGTTCTTTTTCCGCGATCGCCCGATCGTCGTTGTCGGCGGCGGCGATACCGCAATGGAAGAGGCTCTGTTCCTTACAAAATTTGCCTCAAAAGTGACGCTCGTCCATCGCCGTCACGAGTTTCGCGCATCCAAGATAATGCAGGACCGCGTGCTCGCCCACGACAAGATCGACGTTATGTGGAACACTGAGGTCAGGGCGATCAACGGCACCAAGGAAGCGGGCGTCGAAAGCGTGGTCCTTTTTAACAACGAAACTATTGAGGAGAGTACCTTTCCGACACAGGGCGTCTTTATCGCCATCGGACATCAGCCGAACACAGGGCTTTTCAAGGGTGTCCTCGATATGGACGACGTCGGTTATCTCATCACCGAGGGTAAGACGATGAAAACGAACATTGACGGCGTTTTTGCTTGCGGCGATGCGCAGGACGCGTATTACCGTCAGGCCGTTACGGCCGCGGGAACGGTATGCATGGCCGCGATCGACGCCGAGCGATTTCTGACGGAGCACGTGTCGGAGATCGAAAAACAGACGGCAACAAACTGGTAACAATAAAATGCCTATTTACGAATATAAATGCCAGCAATGCGGTTTGCATGTAGAGAAACGCCAGAGCGTCTCTGATGCACCGTTGACGGCGTGCGAAAAATGTCACGGAAAGCTGGAAAAGCAATGGTCGCTGTCCGGTTTTCAGTTCAAGGGAGAGGGTTGGTATGTAACCGACTACGCCGGAAAAAAAGGCAAAACGGAAAAAAGTTCCTCTTCTGAATCAACGCCAACGCCCGACACTGCATCAAAACCGACAAGCGAAACAAGTTCGGCAGTAAAAGATACCGTTTCGAAGCCAGAGAAAGCATGACCCTTGGCCGCAAAACATATTTATTTGCAATAGTTTGCACGCTCTTACTAGCGGGCGTTGCCTCAGCACAATCGCGCCGTAACTCCAAGGGAGATGCAGCTACCGCCGGAACAGTCTTATCTGTCGTTGCGTCACGACAGGACAAAAAAACTGACATTATCCGTCCCGAAAATATCAATCTTTACGAAAATGGTATCGAGCAAAAGATCAAAAATTTTAGCTACGACCCAAGTCCTTCAAAGATAGTGATCCTCATCGACAACTCTCAAACATTGCAGATCTCGGTCGAAGCGATGAAAAAGGCGGTGATGGAATTTGCCTACGAGATATTTGAGGGCGATCAGCTATTTGTGCTGGCATACGACACGCACGCCGAGATCATTCAAGAATGGACGGACGACGCCAAAAAGATGGAGGTGTCTCTCGGCACGTTACGAAAAAAAGGCAATCCTTATTTATTTGACGCGATCAACTCGACGATCAAAGAGGTAATATTGCCGCTGATGCCGGGTACTCGAAAGACTGCCGTTATCCTTATCAGCGATGGCCTCGACCGCGGCAGCAAAACGTCTTATGACGTTATGCTCAATGAGTTGCAGGAACAGAACGTGACGCTTTATTCCCTGCAGATCCCCGACCGCTCGGGTGGAGCATACCGCCGCGACCAGCCTAAGGCAAAAGTGATAATGAACCAATTGGCGGAGGAGACCGGTGGGCAAGTCTTCCCGTTTGAAGAAGCGGCGACCGCGGCAAAATTTATCTGCGACGAGCTTCGAAAAAACCGCTATTTGCTCTCATACACGCCGGCAAACGCCTCAAGCTACGATGCCCGCCGTCTGCTGCTGATCGGCGACGAGGGCATAACACTCCGCACGAAGACCTTTCAACCGCCGAATGTTAAATAGGTTTAGACCGCGACGGGCGCCGCGATCTTTCCCCAGGACTGATAGTTTTCTAATTTCAAATTTTCAAATTTGAAATTGAGCAATCCCTCGAGGCCCGTCAGATCGGCGGCATCTACAAATTCCAACTTAGGCAATTCCATCGGTTCGCGTCCGAGCAGTTCGTTCACCTGTTCGAGGTGGTTGCTGTAAATGTGCAGATCGCCGAACGTATGCACAAAATCTCCGACCTCGAGTCCGCAGACATGTGCGACAAGATGAGTCAATAGGGCATAACTGCTGATATTGAACGGCACGCCGAGGAATGCATCTGCCGAACGTTGATAAAGCTGGCAATGCAGCGTCTTGCCACTCTCAATCTTAAATTGGAACAGCGTATGACAGGGCGGCAGAGCGACATCGTCGCAGACACGCGGGTCCCAACCAGACACAAGCAAGCGACGCGAGTTAGGGTTTGTCTCGATCTCACGCATCAAGCGTGCGATCTGATCCACGCCGTTTATTTGCGGATAATCGCCACCAAACGAACGCCACAGATAGCCGTAAACGGGCCCGAGGTCGCCCGTTTCACGGACAAATCTCGCGGTTTGTTCACCAGTCGCCCATTCCGCCCAGATATCGACTCCGCGTGCGTTAAGTTCTTTTTCGTCTGTAGACCCGCTCAGGAACCAAAATAGCTCTTCGGCGACCCATCGAAAAGGCACCCGCTTTGTGGTAACGATCGGAAACCCTTCGCGCAGATCAAACCGCGTTTGATAGCCAAACGTCGATATCGTGCCCGTCCCGGTTCGGTCCTCGTGCCGGATGCCCGTGTCGAGTATGTGCTTTAGCAGATCGTGGTACTGCTTCATGGTTTACTGATATCCATTTCGACCATCTTAGTTGCCTCATCGACCTGGAGCCCGATGGATTGCGAACCGCCTCTCTTCAAGGCACGGGCGACTTCCACGAGATCTGCAAATGTCATATTTTTTGCCAGGCTGATCATGACCGTCGTTTCCGCCATCCCGTTCTTTTTGCGATCATCAAATATCTGTTTCAGATATTGCTCAAGTTTCGATGTGTCCGGAAATACACCTTCCTTTTCACCGTTAAGCGAAATGTTAGATCTATCGTCTATGGCCACGAGTAGGAAGAGAGGGTCTGGTCTTGGAAATGCTTTTGGATCGGGCTTTTTGGGGATAAACACTGCAAGGTCGGCGTCAACCTCGATCCTCATGTCAGTTTTCGGCGACACGCGAATTGCGTTTATTGCGGCTAGGATATCCGCCATTTTGGCTCCCTTGTCCGGCCGGATCACGAAAGATGAATTCAGCGAGTTTTTTGCGGACTGGCTCGCAAAACTACTGAGCATTTCCGGAGTGAATAGACCCAATCCAGATTTTCTCCGGACGATGATTCCTGCCAATCCCAGCGGTGTAATACTTATTTCGAATTCAAAATCCGATGCAGCTTGGCTAGAGCCGGCGGTCGTTGCCGCAGGCCGCGTTGTGACGGGCTTTTTCCCGGGCGGTTGTGCGTTTAGAAAGGCAGCCATCAACAAAATGAACAACGTAACGGCGATATATCGAGTTTTCATATTTTCTCCTCTAATGTCTAGTGCCCGAAGTTGTGGAACTTTCGACATAAAGTTACCATAATTTACTTATGTCGGGGAAACTTGAGGTCAGTTTTAATAGTCCGCAGTGCGGTTGGATGTCGATCGGTTTTGACGACGGCGCCAGTGAATTTCACACGACGACGGCCCATGCCCCGCACGCGTCGGCCCTGCCCGAGTTGATGCAGATATTGACCGACCTGATGGAAGGATCGCCCACCCCGCGTGAACGCACCCTAAAATGGAACCGCGACCCTGAGGAGTTTGATTTTCGCTTTGTCCGCGAGGGCGATAAGATGCTGCTGCAGATATATCAGTACCCGACCGACGACCGCTCGTTTGCCGAACGCGAACTTGTTTTTACGCATCTAGACACTGCGGGTAACGTGATCAACGCTTTCGACGCAACTTTTGAACAGCTTTACGCTGACCGCGACACAGACGAATTCGAGTTCAACTGGCGTCAGCCGTTCCCGTTTGCAGAATACGAAGAATTTAAGAAGAGGATGATTTAGCCACGAATTGCACGAATATCACGAATGGGCGGAAATAGTCTTATTAGTGAAATTCGCGTTATTCGTGGCTAAATTCGTATGAAAGAGAAATTATTACTCCTATTGGCATGTCCGATCTGCGGCGGCGATATTTTGCTGGCTTATGCGAGCAAGTATGATGATCGAGAGATCATCGAGGGCGTGCTGACGTGCAAAAAATGCGACCGTGAATACAAGGTTATTCGCGGTGTGCCGCGTTTTGCCGACCTGGGTAAGATCGAGGAAGACAAGGCCGCGACCGCAGAAAATTTTGGCTGGCAGTGGACCAATTTTACGCAAGAGGATCCGAAATACAACGAACAATTTCTCGGCTGGCTTCAACCCGTGAAAAAGGAATTTTTTGAGGGGAAAGTCGTCCTCGAGGGTGGTTGCGGCAAAGGCCGGCATACAAAACTCGCTGCCGAGTGGGGGGCCGCTGAGGTTGTCGGCATTGACCTTGGCGACGGCGTCGAATCGGCATTTGAACTGACCCGCAATATGCCAAACGCGCACATCGTCCAGGGCGATATCTTTAAATTGCCGCTAAAAAAGGCGTTCGATTACGCATTCAGCGTCGGCGTTTTGCACCATACTCCAGACCCGAAAAAAGCTTTTCTGTCGCTCGCCGGCAAAGTAAAAAGCGGCGGTCATATCTCGGCGTGGGTTTACGGTGCCGAGAATAACGAGTGGATAACGCGATACGTCAACCCGGTCCGCACCAGCTTTACGTCGCAGATCTCGCAGCCCGTGCTATACCAATTATCAAAACTGCCGACGCTCGGTGTCTTCCTAACGACAAAGCTCGTCTATCGTCCGATCAATGCCACTTCAAAAGGTGTCGCAAACAAGCTTTTTTACAACGAATATCTCAATCACCTCGGTACTTTCGGTTGGCGTGAACAGCACAACATCGTATTCGACCACCTAGTCGCGCCAACTGCCTTTTATATCGCAAAGAACGATTTCGCCGGATGGTGGAACGAGATCGCCGCCAAGGACGTTAAGATAACGTGGCATAATGAAAATAGTTGGTGCGGCTTTGGAAAGATAGTATGAAGTTCGATAAGCGGATCGACACAAAATACCGTAAATCGGTCGAGGACGCGTTCGAGACAATCGTCGCCAAGGGCAATGATTTTCATCGTCACATGATGAACGAGATCATCGAGTCGGATCTACTCGTTCAGGTGTTGCCGGTGAGCACGATCAATGCGTCGGGCATCACGGGCGTCATCAATTCGGTCAAGACCAATTACAAACTAGCGACCGAGCGGCTGAGTTTGCGGGAGTCGCTTGGGGAAATATACATCGCGATCGCCGAGGAAACGATCGACACCGGCGGGCAGCGCGGCTGCGAAGGGACGTTCGTTCACGAGGGCCGCCACGCCTACGATTTTGCACAGACGCTTGAGAGCCTGTCGAATGCGGATATGAATCCCATTAGTATTTTCAACCCCACGCTTTATGAGTTGGAATGGGAGGCCCACAAAACTGCCGGCGACTATATGCTCTGCCGCGACGAGCAGGATTTTATCGACGAGGGATTGCAGTTGATGATCCTTTGCCAAGCTGGCGGCAAATGCGAGGTCAGTGATGACGGGATCATGAAAAGATTGCAGAACAGCTATGGTCTCGATCTGACCGGCAACCCGGGTTCGCTCGCGAGCGAGATGATGGGGTTGAGGGTATAATAGTCCTATGAACGCCGCTTTACCGCAGGAAATGCAGCAGCACACATACGCCATCATGGACGAGGTCGAGGGCTCGCATTGGTGGTTCGTCGGCCGGCGCGCGATTCTCGAGAGTTTTCTAAAACCTATTTGCTCATCACTCATCTCTCGTCACTCATCACTCAGAATTTTAGATGTTGGTTGCGGCACCGGCGCCAATATCGAGATGCTCTCACAATACGGCGAGGCCGAGGGCGTTGACGTTTCGGATGATGCACTTGAGTTTTGCCGACGCAAAGGGTTGAAGGTGCAGAAAGGTTTGGCCCAAACGCTGCCGTACGAGGATGAGTCGTTTGAACTGACCACCGCTCTAGATGTGGTCGAGCATCTTGATGACGACATCGCGGGACTAAAAGAGATGTTTCGCGTGACAAAACGCGGTGGGTATTCACTTATATTTGTCCCGGCTTTTATGTGGCTGTGGGGTGTGCAGGATGATATCTCGAATCACCGCATTCGCTACACCAAAAAACAGATCGTCGAGCGACTACAAACGGCGGGCTACACCATCGAACGCGCGACATACGCCAACTGGACATTTTTCGCGCCGATCCTAGCTGGCCGAACAATTATGAAACTGACGGGCATCAAACCCGAGTCTGAAAACAACATCACGATCTCCGGCTTGAATGGGATTCTAGGCAAGCTGTTTGGCTCAGAGCGGTTTTGGTTAAAACACTTTAATTTTCCGCTCGGCGTGTCGATCGTCGTAGTAGCAAAAAAGAATTAGATGCACGATAAGAATCCTGAATTGTCGCTGTTCCTACCTGTTTTGGACGAGGAAGAGAACCTTCGGCCGATGCATGCTAAGATCGCGTCGGCGCTCGATGCGCTTGGGAAAACGGCTGAGGTCATTTATGTCGATGACGGTTCGACGGACAAGAGTCTGGAGATATTAAAAGAAATTGCCTTATCCGACGAGCGAGTACGCGTGGTCTCGCTCCGCCGTAATTACGGCCAGACGGCAGCAATGTCGGCCGGCATCGACGCCGCAAAGGGCGATATCCTTATCCCGATGGACGCCGATCTGCAAAATGATCCGGCCGATATATCACGCCTTTTAGACAAGCTCAACGAGGGCTACGATGTCGTCTCAGGCTGGCGAAAAAACCGCCAGGACAAGCTTATCTCCCGCAAGATCCCGTCGCAGATCGCAAACCGCATCATCTCGTGGATCGGCGGTGTCAAGCTGCATGATTACGGCTGCTCGCTCAAAGCATACCGCCGCGATGTCATCCAGGACGTAAAGCTCTACGGAGAGATGCACCGCTTTATCCCGATCTACGCATCGTGGGCCGGTGCCCGTGTCGCCGAGATACCAGTCGATCATCACGCCCGGACGATGGGCAAATCAAAGTACGGCATCTCGCGCACGATCAAGGTCGTTTTTGACCTAATGACTATCAAATTTATGGCGTCGTATCAGACCAAGCCGATCTATGTTTTTGGCATGTTTGGCATGCTCGCGTTTTTTCTCTCGGTCATCTCCGGCATCTGGGCGATCGTACTAAAATTTTACGGCGTCTCCTTTATCCAAACGCCTTTGCCTGTAGTGACGGTCGTGATGCTGGCGATCTCGGTGCAATTTTTCCTGATGGGCTTGCTCGCCGAGCTCTCGGTTCGCACCTATCACGAATCGCAAGACAAGGCGATCTATGCGGTGCGGGAGCGGATTGGATTTGGCGGATAGTTGCGAAAGTCATGCATGAGTAGATCAATAGTTCACGTAGCTCTGGTGGTTCGCGACTATGACGAGGCCTTCGAGTTTTATACCAAAAGGCTCAATTTCGAGTTGATCGAGGATATCTATCAGCCGGAACAAGACAAAAGGTGGGTCGTCGTTGCACCGGATGCACTGTCTGGTACGACATTACTTCTTGCACGGGCGTCTAAATCGGAACAAGAGCCTTTCATCGGTAATCAAGCAGGTGGCAGAGTCTTCCTATTCCTGAACACCGACGATTTTTGGCGTGACTACAATGATTTCGTTTCAAAAGGAATAAAGTTTGTGAGAGAGCCTAAGGAAGTAGAATACGGAATGGTCGCTGTTTTCGAAGATCTGTACGGTAATCTGTGGGATTTGCTTCAGTTGAAAGCTGATCATCCAATCTCAAAACGAATTCGTAACGACGTCTAGTAAGAGGCGAAACATATTCAATGTGCGGCATCACAGGTTGGATAAACCTAAAACAATCTAAAGAAAACCATACCGAATCCGTACTCCATTCGATGTGTGAGCGGATAGTGCATCGCGGGCCAAACTCCCAAGGGCTGTGGCTCGACGACACTGTCGCGTTAGGAATGCGTCGGCTCTCGATCATCGATCTGCACACCGGCGACCAGCCTGTTTTTAATTGCGACAAGTCCGTCATCGTAATGATGAACGGCGAGCTTTATAATTATCGGGAGGTTCGTGCCGAGCTCGAAAAGAAAGGCCACAAGTTTATTACCAAGTCCGACACCGAGATACTCCCGCACCTTTACGAAGAGTACGGCGAGGACCTAGTTGACCATCTCAACGGGATGTACGCGTTCTCGCTCTGGGATACTCGCAAGAAAAAGCTGATCATCGCCCGCGACCGTTTTGGTGAAAAGCCATTGTATTACGGCGTCTTTGACGGCAAGCTGATTTACGCATCCGAACCAAAAGCGATGCTTGCACATCCGTCTGTAAAGGCGGAACTCGATCTTGACGCCCTGCGACATTACCTCTCCTACGACTACGTGCCTGCCCCGATGTCGATCTACAAAGGCATTTCAAAGCTCCCCGCCGCCCACATGCTGACCGTCGAAAACGGCGAGATCAAAACGCGGCGTTATTGGAACATGAGCTGGTCGGCAACACGGTCCGGTTCAATTGACGACAAAGCAGCCGAACTCCGCGACCTGCTCTCCGACGCCGTTCGTATGCGGCTCGTGTCGGATGTGCCGCTTGGTATCTTGCTGTCCGGCGGTATCGATTCATCGACGGTTGCAGCGTTTGCGACACAGCATGCGACCGAACGCGTCAAGACATTTTCGATCGGTTTTGAAGAAGATTCTTTTGACGAATCAAGCTTCGCCCGGCAGGTGGCAAAGCATTTAGATACAGAACATTACGAGGAAAAACTGTCGGCTACGACCGCCGGTGACCTTGTTAGCGACATCGGCACTTGGCTCGACGAACCGCTCTCGGACGGTTCTTTGATCCCGACTTTCTTACTGGCTCAGTTTGTGCGAAAGCACGTAACGGTCGCGCTCGGCGGCGATGGGGGCGACGAGCTTTTTGCCGGTTACCCAATGTATTACGCCCACACCATCGCGGCAAAATACGCCCGTGTTCCGTCCTTTCTTCGCAAAGGCCTGATCGAACCCGTCGTCAAACGCTTGCCCGTTTCGACAAAAAATATGTCGTTCGATTACAAGGCAAAACGCTTTGTCCGCGGAGCTAATCTCGACACGGTCGAACGCCATCATTCGTGGTTCGGTTCGTTTAGCCGCGAAGAGCAGGATCGTCTGCTGACACCCGAGATACTTGCCGCAAGCGACGGCGACATCTATCGGGGCCCTCGTGAACTGCTAGCATTGTGCGACGCCACGACCGAGATCGAGCAGATGCAGTTTCTGGACATCGACTACTATATGGCCGAGGATATTTTGACCAAGGTAGATCGCGCGGCGATGGCCGTCAGTCTTGAGACACGAGCGCCGTTCCTCGATCCGCGTGTAGGCCAGTTTGCCGCGTCGCTCCCGCTCGAATATAAACTCAACGGCAAAAGCGGAAAGCACATTCTAAAAAAAGCGATGGCCGACCTGCTGCCGGCAAACATTTTGCACCGTCCCAAAAAAGGGTTTGGTATTCCGATCGCTGAATGGCTAAAGGGCCGTCTCAATCCGTTGATGCACGATCTACTGGCACCTGCGAGATTAAACGATCAGGGCCTTTTCAATTCGGAATACGTCCAAAAACTAATAACCGAACACGAACGTGGCACTGCCAGCCATCACAAACAGCTCTGGACACTGCTTGTATTTCAGCTTTGGTACGACAACTTTTTGCAGAAGCCTGCACGTTAGTTAGGGCGTGACATTAAACATCGTTAATGGTGCCCGCGCTTACGCTTGGGCTACCGACACCATTCGCGTATTATCAAATTTATGGCAACACTTTATCCTGAGATCGAACCTTTTGACAGCGGCATGCTCGCCGTCTCGGACATTCACACCATCTATTACGAACGCGTAGGTAACCCGGACGGCATTCCCGTCCTATTTCTGCACGGCGGCCCGGGCGGCGGGCTTATACCGATGTACCGGCAATATTTCGACCCTGCCGTTTATCAAGTAGTTTTGTTTGACCAACGCGGCTCGGGCGATTCGACCCCGCACGCCGAGCTTGAGGGCAATACGACGTGGGATCTGATCGCCGATATTGAGACGCTGCGTGAAAAATTTGGCATCGACAAATGGTACGTTTTCGGCGGCTCTTGGGGCAGCACGCTGAGCCTCGCGTATGCGGTCACGCATCCAAACCGATGTTTGGGACTTATCCTTCGGGGTATTTTCCTGACGCGGCGAAAGGAGCTTGAGTGGTTTTATCAATATGGTGCGTCCGAGATCTTTCCTGATTTTTGGGAACGCTATCGCGACGAAATACCTGAGGACGAACGCGGTGATTTTATCGTGGCATATCATAAGCGGCTCACGAGCGACGATGAGCAAACCCGGCTCTCCGCAGCACGGGCGTGGAGCGTTTGGGAAGGCTCGACCTCAAAGCTCTACCCAAGCGAAGACCTGATGAACCACTGGGAAGGCGCGCACGAGGCACTAAGCCTAGCCCGCATCGAGTGTCATTATTTTATGAACAACTCGTTTTTCCCGACCGAAAATTATCTGCTCGAAAATGTCGACAAGATCCGCCATATACCAACCGTTATCGTTCAAGGCCGCTATGACGTGGTTTGCCCGATAACTTCGGCTTGGGATCTGCACAAAGCAATGCCCGAGGCCGAATTTATCGTCGTGCCCGACGCCGGACATTCGGTCTCAGAGCCCGGTATTACGTCGGCCCTAGTCGAGGCGATGGACAGATTCCGTCCGTAGGCAGTAAATTTAGCGTGAATCTTCGCCCGATTAGCGGTATGATGAAAATATATTGAAGACGCGGGCCATTTGCCCTGTCAATACGTCTAATACCCAGGATATTTATATGAACTTTGGAACAACAGAAATTTTACTGATCGTTGCGGTGCTTTTCCTGCTATTTGGCGCTACCAAATTGCCGCAGCTCGCAAAGTCGCTTGGTGCGACACGCAAAGCGTTCAAAGACGGCATGCGTGAGGCTGAGGAAGAAGAAAAGGCCGAGGCCGTACAAAAGCTCGAATCTAATGCCGAAACCCCGCAGATCACTAATATGAGCGACGAGGCTCTGGTGGAAGAGATGCGAAAACGTGCCGAGGCTAAGCAGGCGTAAGTTATTACTCCTTTTCCCCCGTCAGCAGCGTAGCCTTTACCGTAAATCTAAAGCTGAGCGATTCACCCTCGGCATCAATTAGTTGAGCGAGTTTTTCCGTAACTCGCTCTTTTTCGTCTTCGTCGAGCATTTCAAGCCAAGTCGGCAGCAGAAAATCGGCAACGAGCGGCGAGGCGATAAATTCTGCTCCGTTCTCATACTCAAAAGCCTCTAGCTCAGTTTTTGTCTGAACATTTACGAGTCCTATCTGCTTGGCGATCTCCTCGACGCGTGAAACGGTCGGCTGATCGCTGATTAGTTTTTCCGCCGCCGCACCATGTTCGCCAAGATCCTCGGTAAAGAGCACTTCCCACAAGATGGACGCGACCTCGCCAAAGCTACCCGCCGTCGGTAGAAAGACGGCAACCTCGCCGCCTGTACGTGCAACACGCGTGGCGTCTGCAATAAAGTCTTCGACCTCGAGCGGCATGATAAAGGTGCCGTCAGCCAGCACTGTATCAAACGCATCACTTTCAAACCGCAGCATCGAAAAATCGACATTCGAACTCAATGCCGCCGCTTTATCAAGCGCGATCTGTAGCACATCCTCGTTTTCAGCCGTCGCAAATATATCGGTTTTTGTGCCGAACTTTTCATCTATCGCGAGTGCATGATTACCCGTTCCGGCGTTGAGGTAGAGCAGATTATCAGAATCCTCGAGGTCGAGATGCTTGTCCACGAGATCGGCAAAACGCTGTGTCCACTCGCTCGCGACCGACAGGTCGAGCAAAAAGGCGAGTTCTTTTTGGGTCTTAGTCATACTTATATTTAATCGCAGGAGTGCCTTTGTCGGCAAATTGCCTGATTTAAAATATTTTATCTATGATACACTTGACAATCTATGAAATACAGGGTAGGGTGATATTGGTTGTAGAGAGTTAGGGCCTGATATTGATCTTTGAAAACTGAGATATGTCGGTGGAAGAGGTAGTCATTAACGCGTGATATGCTATTTCTGTGATCGAGGGACAGAAAAATGAGTAAAAACGTTAAGGATATGTTCGATCTTGCGGGGCGCACCGCGATCGTAACAGGTGGTTCGCGTGGATTGGGCAAGGAAATAGCCGAAGGCTTGGGCGAGGCCGGCGCAAACCTTGTACTTTGCGCAAGACGTGCCGAATGGCTGGATGAGACCGTGCGGGAATTTGAAACCAGAGGGTTTGCGGTCATAGGCAAAACCTGTGATGTTTCAAATGCGGATGAGGTTCAGGCGGTGATAGATGCCGCGGGGGACGCATTTGGTTCGATAGATATCCTCATCAATAACGCGGGTACATCGTGGGGAGCGATGCCTGAGGATATGCCGCTTGATCAATGGCAAAAGGTGATCGATGTAAATCTGACCGGATGCTTTTTGTTTGCTCAAGCTGTGGGACGCGAGATGCTAAAACAGAAAGGCGGCTCGATCATCAATATCGCTTCGATAGCCGGGCTTACTTCGTCGGCAAACGGCCCTTTTTATGCGGGCTATGTTGCCAGCAAAGCTGGCCTGATCGGACTGACTCGCGAATTAGCTGCAAGCTGGGGACGCAAGGGCATCCGCGTCAACGCGATAGCACCGGGATTTTTTCATTCGCGTTTGGCCGATGCGGTCATAGATATCTACGAGCGATCGATCCAGGAAAATAATGTCATTCCCCGTGTCGGCGAAGAGGGCGAACTAAAAGGCGTTGCGGTTTTTTTGGCATCGGACGCATCGAGCTACATCACCGGTCAGACAATAGTGGTCGATGGCGGGATGACGGTCTAGGGACGCCGGGTCAGAACCGCCTGCGTGAGCGGGCGGCCAGTTTCTGGGACGCGCCGACTCGTGACAGAACCGGGAGCGAAAGCGACTGGGTTCTTGATCTAATATCCTGGGACGCATGCAACGTTGCAGAATCCCGCACGCAATAAGGGCATTCTCTGGGACGCGCTATTTCACAAACTGAAACTCACCAAACGCTTTTGGTACGTGAAAGGCGGGCTCGTTGGTTTTGGTCGGCTGCCATGCGAGATAGCCGCGGGTCGGGTCTTTTCCGATGCAGCGAAACAGGTTGCCGAGCCAGATGTCACCAACCTTTGGCGTGCGTCCCAGGGACGCAAACGGAATCTTGATCGCCATCACGACTCTGTCCTTTTCGATCTTCGCGCTCGATGTCATCCCGGACTTGTATTCCCAATCAGTCTTGCGTGCTTTTGGCGTGACCTCGATACCCAGATCGATCCACTCGCCGGTCGGGGCGATCTCAAATTCGAAGTACTTATTTCTCTGGGACGCACGCGGCGCAATAAATATCTCGCACACATCGCGGTCCCATAGACCTTTGATCTTTTGTGTAAGGTCTGGTTTGTCGCTAACGATCAATGGCTCATCCTGGGACGCAACAAAGCGGACATAAAGCGCCGTATCTGACCACAACAGCCGTACCTTAAATTGCCGCGTCGCAGGCGCGGCTACGCCCGACCAGTATCTTGTGATCACGACATCCTGAGCTTTGTCCCGAACGTCGGAGTTTAGCTTGTTAATCGCTAGTTCGTCTGCAATATGAACGACCTTGAGCCGCTTTGAGTTAGACATATTGTTGTGAGCGAGTGTAGGAAAGACGCCGAGGAAAAGCAACGCGACAAGGGCTACGGAGACTCGTTTCATGATGAACGATTTAACGCGAAACGTTGCAAAATGACAAGTCAGCCCGTATTCAAAACGGAGCGAACCGCCATTTTCGCCAGTTTCCACGTGCGGTCCCAGTCGATCGAACCGCCCTCGTCGCGGCCCATTATTTTGTCGACGAACATCTTGCGAAAGTCTTTTCCCTCGCGGCGGAGCATAAATTCTTTAGCGTATGGTTTGGCAGTTTCAAAGAAATTGAACTCCGGGTCGGTGACGATACCGATGCCCTCGAGCGTCATCAGGGCACGCATGATGTAGGTGAAATTTGACGGCAGGCGAAACGGATAATCGTACATTACGTCCGCGAGGTCGTAGGTCAATTCTTTAAAATTGACATCCTTGAGCTTCAAATTGAAATGAAACTCAAACATCCGCTCGACGACCGGTTTGATCGAATCGTGACTGGTTCCCGGTTTTAGAAAATCGAGTTCGATCAGATCCTGTGCAATGCCGCCGGGGTCTTTATCAACGACATGGAAAAACGCGTCGATCATCTTTGCCTGCAATAGCGGTGAGATGCGGCCGACCATGCCAAAATCAAAGAACGCAAGCCGGCCGTCCTCCATCACCAGCAAATTGCCGGGATGCGGATCGGCGTGAAAAAATCCGTCCTCTAGCAGCTGTTTGAGATACGTTTTTATCAGCAGACGATTGACCTTTGCGGGCGAGATATTACGCTGTGCTTGCCCCTCAAGATCCGTAACCTTGGTGCCGTGAATAAACTCCATAGTCAGCACTTTCTTGGTCGTCGCGTGCCAATGTATTGTCGGGACGTGAATATTTGACCAATTTTTAAAGCTCTCGCGAAACTGCTCGGCGTTGCGGCCCTCGGCGATGTAATCCATCTCTTCATGGACGGTCACGTCAAATTCGCGAAGCATACCCGGCCAATCAGCATTTTCGCTAAGCTGCGGAAAACGCTCGGCAAAACCGGCGACCTTTTTAAGAATAACGATGTCGCCTTTGATCGTGGCGTCGAGGTTTGGACGTTGGACTTTTACCGCGACCTCTTCGCCGGAGTGCAGTTGGGCACGATACACCTGCCCTAGCGAAGCAGCTGCAACCGGTTCGAGTTCACATTCGGCATACACCTCATTGATCTTTTTGCCGAGCTCATGCTCGATGATCGCGAACGCAACATCATTCGGAAATGGCGGCACTTGATCGACTAGGGTGCCTAATTCTTTTACAAACGGCAGCGGCAACAGGTCTGCACGCGTTCCCATCGACTGCCCGATCTTGATAAAGGTTGGCCCGAGGCTGATGAGTTTTTCCTTGAGCCAAACGGCTTGCTTTTGCTGATTAGCCTCTTTGTTGGTCGAATTGCCGATAAAGAAACGCCGTAGCCCGAGCATGATTACGTGAAAGAACCATTGCTTGACACCGTAAAGTTTTTCACCGTAATAAGCGGCCCGCGTCAGTTCGCGTGCCCGCTCGAGTCTTATGCTAAGTCGCTTTAAGTGCTGTTTGTGATGAACGTCGTACTGGTCAAGATAAAGATATAGCGAGAGCATCGATATCACACGTGATATTTGAAATAGACGAAGATAACCGCGAACGCCGAAATAACCGCTCTCGACTGATTCCTCGACCTGCAGCAGCTCACGCTCTTCCGCGATCAGATCTTCATTGGACGTGCGTTTTGCGATCTCAAGCCCGTTTGTCGGCAACAAAACTCCGCTTTCAATAGCCGGATCTCCTCTTTCTTTTACCGCAATATCGTTCATTTCTTGTCCTGGTCCTAGTCTGCGATCTACCAAATTTCATAGTATCGCCAGCATATTCTTTACGCCCGGATGGCTAAAATAGTTCCTCGCACGGGCACTGTCCTTTTCTATCTGAGCCTTGAGTTCGTCGATTCCGTTAAACTTTCGCTCGTCACGTATTCGATGCAAAAATCGGACGCGGAGCACGTCACCATATAGGTCGCCGTCAAAATCAAAGATAAAACTTTCGATCGATGGTTCGGCGTCGTTTTCAAACGTTGGACGCACGCCGATATTGGTGATGCTCTTTCGCCAGGTGCCGTCAATTAAGGTCGCGGTCGAATAAACGCCGTAACGCGGGATGACGCGGTTGTGCGGTTTGAGATTTGCGGTTGGAAAGCCGATGGTGTGGCCGCGGCGGTTGCCGCGAATGATGACGCCCTCGACGCCGTACGGGCGGCCGAGCATACGTCTAGCAAGGTTGACTCTCCCCTCCGCAAGCAGTTCGCGGATCTTTGACGAGCTAACCCTTCGCCCGCGTAACTGTACCTCATCTACCTCGTCTGCGACGAAGCCCAGCTTGCTGCTCATCTCACGCAGCAAATCGATATTACCACCTCGATCCTTACCAAATGCAAAGCCCTTGCCCAGATAGACCTCCTTGGCATGGAGCCGATCGCGGACGATATTTTCGAGAAATACCTCGGCCGGTTGGCCGGCAAAATCGCGTGTGAATGGAATAACGATGGCTTGTTTGATGCCGAGGACCTCAAAGTTTGCAAGCCTCTGATCGAGCGTCTGTAATAATGGTGGGGCCGATGCGGGATGCAAAACGGCACGCGGATGCGGGTCAAATGTGATCGCTGTCGGTACGGCTCCGGTCAGCTTTGCGCGGTCAACGACCGTTTTCATGATCCGCTGATGTCCTAGATGCAGCCCGTCAAAAACGCCGAGTGTCAGCACCGTCGGTTTCAAAATATTGGCATTCTCAGTCCCGTGAAATATTTTCATCGTTACCTAAAATGGTATTTGAGCGCCGTGTAATAGGCAAACGGACGCATGGCCGCATTACTTGAGAGTAGCGAGCGATCTCTTGTATTCGGTTGCGGTCAAAATCCGATACGCCGGATGCTCCGCATTGTTGTATGTGTCGCTGTGATGTATCGCGGAATAGTTTTTGGCCCTCATCTCGGCATCGAGTTTCGACCAGTCTTTGTAAGTAAGCGTGCCATAGCTTTTCTTTTTCAGACGCTTACCTAGTTCGTTCCATGCTGCGATAAAATTTGTACCGTCAGAGCGGTATTCGCGACTGCTGGCTAAAAACGCTTCGAGCAGGTCGCCGGGCTCGCCCCCTTTAGTTTTGAACGGTCGCAAGTTCAATCGACCGATCTCGCCGCCGGGGCACAGCGGCTCCCAGACCGCGATGTTTTTGGCCGCAATCCCCATACTGCTCCATTCGTTATCAAGCCATTTGCGGGCCGACTCGGTATCGGGAGCCGCGTGTTCACCTCCGCGTGTCGCCTGAAACGTCCATTTATAGGCGTCCTCGATCCCCACGTTTTTGTCCGCTTTCCATTTTGGAAGAGCAAAATCGATGAGCGCCGTGGGCAGGCAAGAGAGCAGTAAAGCGATTGCGAGCAGGTTCATCATTTTGATTTTAGCGTATTCGTCAGGCCGTGGGCGGCAAAAAATTCCGTCTCCATTTGTTCGATGACGGCGCCGATCTCTTTGACGGCGGTGATGCTTGCGAGTTTTTTGGACGAACCGTCGACGCTCGGCTTGATCACTTTCATCCGCAGATCAAAGTGCGATCCCTTTGGCGGGTAATTTGAAAATCCTGTCTGAGACGGGCTGCGCAAATATACACAAAGCACTCTCGCATTTTCGAGCGAGGTCAGTATTTTGCCCGTGCCAAATCTCAAACGCCCGCTGTCAAAACGTCCGTCGCGGCTCCGTTGCCCCTCGGGAAAGATGAGCACGATATTGCCTTTTGCAAGTATATAGCGGCAAAGATTTAGCACGGCATTCTTGTGAGCGGGCGAGCCTTTACGGTCGATAAAGATGCATTTTGTCAGATAAAGAACCGCGTGATAATGCAGCTTTTTCTTAAAAAAATCACCCGCCGGGACATTCCAGGTAAACGCTTTGTAATTGAACAGATACCAAAAATTAGACGCGAGTGCCCAGATGATCAGAGCCGAATCGATAAAGGTCAGATGGTTTGAACAGATGACGAGCGGATATCCCTCGCGTTCTTTTTCCTGCCAGATCTCTTTGAACTGCGCACGGATCGCCACCATATTTTCGATGCGGTAACCACGAAAATATTTCATGATAGCGACCAGCAAACCGCCTACCGGCAGCAATAGCAGTCGGCAGAGAGTTGACTGGAAACGCGTCTTTTCGATCTGCCATGAGGGCGGATCGTCCACGCCGCCGGTAAGTTTGGCGGTCTTGATTATCTGGATCAGTTTTTCTGCCCTCATCATTTCTCTTTACCTCAGATTTTGATTTCCGGCTCCAAACACGTTCTGGGGATCGAGGCTGTGCTTGATCTCTTGCTTCCATTTCAGCGCGGTCTCTGACATTATGTCAGGCAGATAGGCCTCGCGGATCTTGCCGATGCCATGATGATGCGAGAGCGAACCGCCGCAGCGTAGGATCTCTTCGCGGGCGATGTTTTCAAGCTCAAGATAAACCTCGGACGGATTTTCAACGCCCTTGTAATAAAAGCCAAAGTAAAAATAGATCGCCACCCCCGTGCGGTAGACCTGTGTGATCCGCGACGTGACAAATGGCTTTCCGGGCAGGCCGCGTTTTGTGTATTCATCACGCAAGACTTTCTTGACGTTGTCACAGATCTTGAGAGCGTCGCTCCACGAACACGACGTCTCGAAAGACTCGGCAATGATGTAATAGTTCATCAAAAAATCGCGGATATAAGCGATGCTGTACGTCAACTGATAGCCGCGGCGGCCGTTTTCGGCACCGGCTTTCATACCGAAGTGTTTGGCGGCGATGCGATAGACGTCACGCTGCTGGCGGTCAACCTCGTCTTTCGTCCCTTCAAAAACCAGCGTCAAAGCGACCATTTTGTATGGGTCAAAGCCCTTGACCTTTGTGACGATAAATTTTTCAATGCTGCTCTTCCACATTTTCATACCGGACGAAGCCGGTTTCAACGCGAGGCCAAATTGGAACTGCATATTATCAACCAGCCTCACGCTAGCCGGCGGTGTCGATGTGTGAGCAAGCTCCTGCATGAACGCGTAGCCGTCCTCATACGACGGAAACAGCACCGAGCCGTAAGCCTGAGCTTCGGGTAGCGGAAACAGCTTGACGATCGCCGAGGTCACGATGCCGAGCGTGCCCTCCGAGCCAAAGATCAGACGGCGAAGGTCAGGGCCGACCGATTCGCGTGGGGCGGCGGAGCTGCGTTCGAACTTGCCGTCGGCGGTCGCGACGGTTATATCAACGACGATGTCCTCGATGTTGCCGTACTTGTTCTTTTTCATACCGCTCGCGTTGGTCGCGATCCAGCCGCCTAGCGTCGAAAACTCGACACTGTCAGGCTCATGGCCCATCGAGACACCGTATTTTGCAAGCTTAGACATTATGTGGCGGCCAACCGCACCGGCTTCGATACACGCCATCATGTTTTCTTTGTCGATCCACTTGATGCGGTTCATCCGCCGCATATCGACTGAAACGATGACACGTTTTTCGTCGTTGCGGCACCGAAGGGCATCGGTTACATTCGTCCCACCGCCAAAGGGTAGCAAAACGGTGTCGTGCTCTTTGGCGGCCGCAATGAGTGAAGCTACCTGCTCCTCACTTTCGGGATAGACGACCATATCGGGGATGCGGCCCAGCTTTCTATGCTTGATGGCAAACATTTCCTCTTGCGTATGGCCGTGGCCGTGACGCAGACGGTTCTCTCCGTCGGTGTCGATCTGTTTTTCACCGAGAAACTGTCGAACAGAATCTGTAAATTTTTGCGACTCGACCGGTACCGGGATCTCCGTCGGATACGCATTTATATGTTGGTCTTTCGCGTCGAGATCGACGCCGAGCGTTTCACGGATCCACGGCAGCAGACGCGGCAATTCCTTACCACTCAATTCGTAACGCGTGCCCGTGATCTCGACAGTATCACGCTCATTGATCGCAAAACTCGTGTCGCGAAAACCCCAGTTTTCCCAACTCTCAGTTTCGTCGTCGCCTATTACGACGGGCTCCGGATAGATCAGGGTGTTTTTGTCCATTAGAACAGAGCATAAATGCCCGGTCGGCGAAATACTTGAACGCTCCTGCTATTTGAGAAAAGATGTGATCGAGCTTTCTTTGGTCAGTGCAGATGGGGCGATGCCGAGCAGGGAGCGGAATGTGCGGGTAAGATGCGCGGAATCAGAAAAACCGGCTTCGTGCGCGGTTTCGGTCAACGAACGCCCTTGGGCAAGCAGGTGCATAGCATCACGCAGACGCAGCCATAGCAGATATCGGCGGACCGGAATGCGGACGTTTTCGGTAAAAAGATGTGAAAAACGACTTTCCGAAAGCTCAACTCCCGACGCGATCTCCTGAACAGAAATGCCCTCTTCGCGGCTGGATCTGATCCACTCGATGCTTTGAGCCACACGGCTGTCGATCGGCAGACTGTCGCCGTCGCCGATAGCCTCGACCATCTGGTAGCAGACGTTCGGCTTATCGCCCGCTCTCGTTTGATCAAATTCAGCAAAGATCGTTCGGATATTCTCAACGACGCTAAGCTCAAGTCTTGTTATCCCGGTCTGTGAAAATATAGGTGCCAACGGTTGGGCCAGCCTCGTCTCAGGTGCGAGCAAGAGCATCACCATGCGGTTCTGTCTTCCGTCGATCGCGTGCGACTTACCCGGCGCGATGATCGCCGATTCGTAGTCGGTCCAATTTTCGGCATCGCTTGTCCGTAAACCAAAACTGCCGTCGAGAGCGACGCAGACCTTGATCGCGGGTGATTCATGCAAGCTGGCGTCTGCCGCTTGGCCGAGAAAGATCGCCTGCTCATCCCAAACGAGCACCAGCCCGCGCCAATTGGGGTCGTGTTCAGTTGTCACCGAGATTTTTACCTTTGGCGAGATAATTTTGGATGTAGTCGGCAACTGCTACATCGATCAGCGTGACATCAGCGGCATATCCAGCCTGTCTGATCCGTGTGAGATCAGCTTGCGTGTGGTACTGATATTTATCGCGAAGTATCTCGGGCATTTCTATGTATTCGACATTAATTTCGCGATCAAGTGCCTTAAAGACCGCATCCGCAAGTGCATTCCAGGTATTAGCCCTGCCAGAACCCACATTGTACAAACCGCCGATATCGTTGTCGAGAAAATGCAGCGTCATATCGACCGCATCTTTTACATAGACAAAATCACGGCCAAATTCGCCGTCTGTGTAATCGGGATGCGCACTTTTGAAAAGCTGTAGTTTGCCCGTCTCTTTGATCTGGTCGTATGCCTTATTTACAAGCGAACGCATGTCGCCCTTGTGATTCTCGTTCGGGCCAAAGACATTAAAATACTTGAGCCCGACGATGCGGTCAAACATCCCGTGCTTTGCGGCGTATTGGTCGAAAAGATGCTTTGATTCACCATAAAGATTGAGCGGCGTCAGATTGTCGAGATCGTCCGTACCATCGGCCATCCCGGCCGATCCGTCACCATACGTCGCCGCCGAAGATGCGTAAATAAACCGGATCTCATTGGCGACGGTAAACTCCGCGAGGTCGAGCGTGTACTGATAATTATTGGTCATCATCCATTCCCGGTCAGTAGCCGTCGTGGAAGAATCCGCTCCCAAGTGGATGATCGCAGCGGTCTCTCTAAAATCATCGAGCCGCGCTATAAACTCGTCCGCCTCAACAAACTCAGTAAATTTCAGCGGCGCGAGATTCTTTTCCTTGGCCGCGTCATCCCGCCGGTCAACGATAATAATGTCCTCGTGGCCCAGTTCATTGAGCCGCCACACGATAGCACTACCGATAAACCCGGCTCCGCCTGTTACGATGATCTTTTTCTGAGACATTACGGTCAATGATACAACTTTGGTCTATGTTGGTGAATTGTCAGCCGCTGCGGCGACGCGAAATTCCATAACACCATCATCCAGACGGGCATATCGCAACATCGAGAGGTCTTTGAAATAATTTTGATGCAGCCGCCACGGGTGTTTGGAACCCTGACTGGGCAATTCGTCGAGGACCTTAACGATATAAGTCGAATTAAAATCGAGCACCGGCGTGCGTTCGATGGTCGGATCGTTGTTGCGTGCGACACAGGTAGAAAAGCCGTGCTTGTCCATGTGCTTTAACAAGCGGCACACATATTTTGATGTTAGGTCGCATTTGAGCGTCCACGAAGCATTTGTATAGCCAAACGCCTGCGCGAGATTTGGCACGTCGTTGTACATCATGCCCTTGTAAGCCATTTTTGTTGACAGATCGACGGCCGCTCCGTCAACGACAAGTTCGAGTCCCGACATGATCTTGAGATTTAGGCCGGTCGCCGTTACGACGATATCGGCAATTAACGTCTCTCCATCAGTGAGTTTCACGCCAGTTTCCGTGAATGTCTCGATAGTGCCAGTCACGATTGATGCTTTGCCGGCTTTAATCGCTTCGATCAGATCGCCGTCCGGCACGACGCATACGCGTTGGTCCCAAGGTTTGTACGCCGGTTCGAAATGATGTTGGAGTTGCTCATTGCCAAGCTCTTTGCGTACCCCTTTGGCGATGAGGCGCCGCATAAAATCGGGGTATCTTTTTGAGGCTTCGTAAAACAATGCCTGCCGGATGATATTTTTCCAACGCGATAGTGCGTACGCAGCCTTTGCCGGAAGAATGGTTCGAAAGAAATTCGCGATCTTGTCCTGCGATGCTTGCGAAACGACATATGAAGGCGAACGCTGCAGCATCGTCACATGAGCGGCTTTGTCTGTCATCGCCGGAACAAGCGTGACAGCCGTCGCTCCGCTGCCGATGACGAGAACATTTTTGTCCGTGTAGTCGATGTCCTCGGGCCAAAATTGCGGATGGATCACAGTCCCCTTATGATCCGCAAATCCCGGCCAATCGGGCGTGAAACCGCTCTCGTATTTATAGTAGCCGGTGCAGAGGTATATGAATTTGCAGGAGAAAGTCTTAACTGCGGGCTCTGCGTCTTTGCGTCTTTGCGGGAAATCTTCTTTTGCTTGAACTTCGACAGTCCATTGCGAAGTTTCCGACGACCATTCCGCTCGCTTCACCCGATGGTCAAATCGGATTTCTTTCTCAAGATCATATTCTTTAGCTGTTTCGCGGATGTAATTGAGAATCGAAGGGCCGTCAGCGATCGCTTTCTGCTCTTTCCAAGGTCGAAAGCTGTAGCCGAGCGTGAACATGTCCGAATCCGAACGTATTCCCGGATAGCGAAACAGGTCCCAAGTCCCGCCGCTTCGCTCACGCCCTTCTAAAATCGCGAACGTCTTGTCCGGACATTCCATCCGCAGATGTGCACCGGCACCGATCCCTGACAGTCCCGCACCGATAATTAAGACGTCAAAATGTTCCATTTACCAGCCGAGAATATACGCAAACATCAGCGGAGCGACGATCGAGGCGTCGGATTCGACGATGAATTTGGGGGTTGTTGCTTCGAGTTTACCCCAGGTTATTTTTTCGTTTGGCACGGCACCGGAGTACGAGCCATAGCTCGTTGTAGAATCTGAGATCTGACAGAAATAACCCCAGACGGGGACGCCGTCGCGCCCAAGGTCTTGGTGCAGCATCGGGACGACGCAGATGGGGAAATCGCCCGCGATGCCTCCGCCGATCTGGAAGAATCCAGTGGTCGAATCGTCGGTTG
>JBGTII010000163.1:0-13138 GCA_041745735.1 Pyrinomonadaceae bacterium
GGCACTACGAACTGTCCGGGCGTTGTTGCCCTTGCAACGTATGAGTAGTTATAGACGCCTTCCCATAATAGTCCCGTAAAAGCCTCAGCCCGTTCATCACGAAAGTTCTGATGCTCAAACCAGTTCTGTCGCCACCACCACGAGTTGTATCCGTACGAGCGGCTGCTTATACCTACCACGGAGGTGGCCGGTTGTGTATCTGCCGGTATCGCCTCAGTCACCGCAAGGCTGGGGTTGAGTATCTCGAGTCCTGCGGGCAGCGGATCCACCAGTGCGACGTGGTAACGCCGTGCCTGTGCGACCATCGTCAGCCTTACCCGGACGCGTGCCCCGGCCTTGATCGTCCAGGTTCCATCAGCATTTTGCTTGACGTCGTCTTTATTATCTACGGCCTCGTATTTACGCAGAACCGTAAAACCATAATCCGCTGGATCGAGTTTGAGGTTCTTTGGCGCGTACTGCATGCCGATGCGGTAATAGAGTCGCCCGGCTCCCTGTTTGTCTATGATCAGGTTCGACGTTCCGCCTTGATCGACGAGATACGACATTGGTATGTTGAGCTGTTTAGAGTCAATAGAGCGTCCCCTAAAAGCCTCCTCACCCGCGTATGTATTTCCCAGCCAGATCCGCGTCACAAAATCAGGCGTGACCTTTTCAAAGGCGTTGAAATACTTGTCGAGTGCTAACAGGATAAAGACATTTTCCTGCGTATTTGACCATGCTCCTTTTGTACGATGAGCGAGCAGACCGCGAACGAGCTTTGGAATAAGGTCGTTCTTAGGATCTGCCTTGATCATCGCCTCGAGCAATACGCCGTCCGCACGGCGGTTTGAATACATTATGAGCCACGCACCGTCACCATAATTCGTGACAAAGTTTGCCGTCGCTGCGGTTTCGGTAGTGCGGTTCATCAGATGCCGGATGATCCCATCAGTCTCGACCATGGAGCCGGGATCGTTTGCAAGTACCGACAGCACCCACCCAAGAGCCTCAAATGGCATCTTCTCGATCGTTGCTTCGCTCAAGAGTTTCTTGGTCTTTACAACGTCCTTGTCGCCCATCATGTCACGGATGTACAGGGAATACGCCGAGATGGTCCAGCGAACCTCAGGCGAGGTCTTGTACCGTTCGTCATAATGCTTTTCTACGTCCTTTAGATATGGTTTGACCTTGGTTATCATCGTGTCGGGCACCTTGTATCCCTTTGCCTTGGCGAGGGCCAGAGCGTGAGCCACGTGGACCGTGAGGAACGGATACTCGTATCGCTCCTTGTCGCGTTTCCACAGGCCGAAGCTGCCGTCGTTACGCTGACGCGACTGCAGTATCTCGATGTCGCGGGCAAAATAACCCTCGAGCTTTTTGGCGTCGGGCATATCCTTTGCCTTAAATGCACCCAGCACATCACGTATCGCGGCGATCGAGATCATTCGCGACGAGATCTGCTCTGAACAGGCGTAAGGATAATTTGTCAGATAGAGAAACGCATCGGTCAGCTCTTGCAGCTGCGTCGAACTTGTCGTCACCTCAAGCCCGCCAAATTGCGGATAGACATCGCCGGGCGTCTGCACCGGCTGCAATATCGCCCCATTTTGGTCGGTCGTGCCGTACGTGGCAAAAGCCTCGGTCGTCGCCGGTGTCCAGACCGGCAGCGAGATCTCCGCCGCATCGCTAAATTTGCCCGACGTAACCGCAAACTGGAACCGTGCAGTTCCCGCTTTCATCGCCGATACGGGGAATCGCACCTCGGCACGGTCGTTGGCCTTGACGACCACACGCTTGCCGTTGCCGCCAGTCAGGTCGGCATTGGTCGCACGGATCGCAACATCCACCGCCATGTCTTTGTCGGTCTGATTTTGAACGACAACGGGCAGTTCGACCTTGTCACCAAAGTTCATAAACCTCGGTGCAGACGGCCTTACCATCAACGGCTGTTTTGCCGTGATAGTCGACTCCGATTTACCAAATCGCCGCCCCGTATCGACCGACACCGCCGTAATGCGGTAACGCGTCAGATTGTCAGGTAGCTTGATGTTGATAACGGCACGACCGCTCGAATCTGTTTTTACCGTTGGCGAGAACAACGCCAACGCGTTGAAATTCTGCCGTAGGTTTATTGGTGTGTCATCAGGCTGATTCCGTGCGTTTTCCTCGTCCGCCGCGCCATCCATTGCAAATCCGTCATCTCTTTCATTAGCGGACTTTTTCATCGCAGATACCGGCCTAGGTGCCGGCGAACCGCCTAACGCACGTCCTGTCGCCACCATCTCTTGCCTGCTCTCGGATAACATATCCTGCGTGACCGGCGGCGGAGCTTTTACGTCGTCAGGATTAGCAAGCAGGATATCTTTTCGCAAATGATAGTCGGTCGTGCCGGTCGAACGCGCCGTGTAAAACGTACTCATCGGATCTGCGATGGTGTATCGCGAAAGGGCGAGCACGCTCTCATCAACGACGATGATCGCAACCTCGCTGTTCGCAACGGGTTCGCCGCGATTGTCCTTGACCTCGACATTGACCTTGGTCTCGCCGCCGGGGGCAAGCGTCTTGTCCACGGGGTCGGCAGTGACGGTCAATTTACGCGTAGCGGTCGATATCGCAAGATTGATATTGCCGGTTGCGAACGCCGGACGTTTGGCGAGCTTTGTATCAACTTCGCCCTTGTCGTTCGTTCGCGGGCTCGCACCGACCAGATCGACCTGTGCTGTAATGTTGGGCAGATATTTCTCATCCAATGGGATCTTGAGCGTCATCGACGAATCTTTCATCGTAAAACGCTCGGTCTTAACAATGCCGTCGCGGCGAAGCGTCAGCACGCCCTCAGCCGGTGTGAACGGCGAGATAACAAGCAGCTCGGCAACATCGCCTGGAGCAAAATCTTTCTTGCTCGGAATTATCTGAGCCTCTTCCTGCTCGACATTGCGTTTCGGAGGCGTTTTGCCGCCGGGGACCCAGACTGTAAGCTCGCTCTCATTGAACCGTTCCTTGTCGTCCATCACCGTCGCAGTGATCGTATAACGCCCGCCCTGCTTGGCGATAAACTCACATTTCTGCTCTTTGTCACTGGATTTGACCGTGCAGCTTTGCTCATCAACCGTCTCTTCTTTCCACGCACCTTTATCAAACGTCCAGTCTTTCAGGACAGCCTTGATCTCGGCGGTTCGACCAGCTTGTAGGTTGCCGTCAATGTCGGAAACGATCGAATCGATCTGGATCTTTTCACCCTTTTGGACAAATGTCCGCGGAGTCTTGATTCCGACATACAATGATGACGGATGCACCAGCAGCGAGGTCGAGCTTGACCACGTCTGTCGATTGACGTCCATTACGGACGCAGCCGCCGAGATCGTGTAGGGCCGCGCGGGTTTGACCGACTCGAAATCAACCTTGAGCAGATGTTTTCCGCTGGCGTCTGTTACACCTTTGAACGACTGCGAACTGCCGCGGCCATAGTCGCCTCTTCCTCCATATTCATCGTAGCGTCCCCACCACGGCGTCCACGTGCCAAATGTGTAGTCTCCTCGATTGGGCGGAGTGTAATTTGTCGGCGATGCCGTAACAGTCCAGTTGGCGTCTGCGTTAGCAAGGCCGCCTCCCGCGTAGTATTTTGCATCGACAGAAACAAGCGCGTTGCCACCGACAAAAAACGGAGCCTCGGACGCGACCTTGGTCGAAACCTCAAACTCCGGCCGGCGAAATTCTTGTATCTGGAATTGATGCGAATACGTCGCACCCGAGATATTTGAATTTGTTGATAGATCGATCCGGGCATACCCAAGATTTGCGTTGTCGGGCAAAGCAAATTTGAAATCGAATGCTCCGAAAGCGTTAAGATTTGCCGTGCCCTTGGCGATCTCATTGTTACGCGGGTCTTTGACCGAATAGGTCAATCCGTTTGCCGCATCACCAAGTGCCTCGACATCACCGAGTTTACCAGCCGTGAGTTTGCGAATATAGCCTTTCACAGCGACCTCTTCTTTTGGCTTGTACATCTTGCGGTCGTCAAAAACGAACCACCGCAGCGAATCAGCCTGGCTCTTTTTGTACCAGTTTCCGTTGTCCTGCCAATAATACTCAGTATTTTCAGGTAAGAACGCTGTGTCTCGACCGCGCTTTGCTATGAGCAGATTCTGTCCCTGTTTGGGAGGCGAATCAGGCAATTGCAGCCGCAGGATACCGTTCTCGCCGGTCTTATTTGTCTGTGCTTCGGCGACAGTTTCGGTCGTTCCGACGGTGCCGTCAGTATCGATCGACTCGATCTCGCCCGCGTTTGGGCCGCGGCCAAAACTCGTGATCCAATCCCACGCCTGGGCAATCATGCCTTTCTCTTCGCCCGTCACTGAGGACTGACTGCCACTTACCAACTTACCATTAGGAAAGATCGATAGATCCACACCCGAGAGAGGTTTCCCGGTCTTGAGATCGGTCGCAAAACCGATCAGTTCGGTATTGTCAACAAAAGCGTCAAGACCGATCTGTGTTGCTTGCAGCCATGTAAAGATGCGTGTGCGATCGTATTTGTCTTTGCGACTCGTGGGTTCGATATCAACGATAATGTTGCCAAATCCGCCGCTCAAAGCCCGCGCGACGTCGATCCGTGTCTCGACCATTTCGTCGGGCTTGCTAGCAACATTGACGATCTCGTCATACACGAGCCGTCCGGGTATCGCTGGACGCTTGCCGTCGTCATAATTGATATGTCGAACATAATCCTGAAACTGACGCCAATCGCTTGGCTCGACGGTGTACATACGCACCTTAACCGCGTTTTGATTGGTCGAGTAGATCGAAAAAGTCGGTTTTGCCGTCGGGTCAAGCACCGACATAAAACCGCCCTGAGCGTACAGGCTCTTTTCGGCTTGTCCTACTTTGATCGTCGCGGTCGCGGGCTGCCCCAACGACTGGCCAAAGATGTCAGAAACGCTGCTGTCGATCGTGACCTTATAGGTAGTCCGGCCTTTTTTATAGCCGGTGACATAGACGTAGTTGCCCGAAGGATAGATCGTCAACCCCTCGACTGCGGGCTCGATCTTGATCATCTCTTTGGTAAATTTTGACGCCTCGAGAGCGTTGTTAAATTCGAGATACCACGATTCAAATGGCGAACAATTTTTATTGTCACGCCAGCCGCAATAGCCGGCGCTGAATTTGAGCGGACTGTATGTTTGGAAGCTAAAACTCTGTGCACTGAGAGTCGTCAGCGGCCCCTCGGCGGACGGTGTTCCCTTTTCGACGACGACCGAAATTGTCGATGCAGAGGGCAGAGCATTATCAGGCAGACCGTCAGAATTTATCGCTCGAAATACGAGCCATCGTCGCGGCTGAGCCTGTTTTGAGTAATATGAAATACTTGCGTCCTTATCGATCTCGGCCTGAGTCGCAAGCCTCAGCAGAAGGCGTTTTCCCTGACCCGTAACATTGATCGTTTTAAGGACAGCTTCAGGGTTTATCTCCTGATCAAACTGGACATACATCAACGCGTCACGCCGCGTGATACCGCCATTTGGCATCATCGTCTCGACCTTTGGCGGAGGCGTTGTAAATGTCCAAATAACATCTTTTGCAAGCACCTGTCCGGTTGCCGATTTGGTTCCGGCTGGTACGCGGGCGGTAAATTTCGTCGCCATCGGAAAACGCTTCGTCGTGTCAAACATCAGCGTCTTTGTCCCCAGCCAACGCCAGCGTCCCTCGACCTGCGGGGACAGTTCAACGGGTGCAAATTTTGCCGCCTCATCCTGTGAGGAAACCGCAACCATCGGCTGCGAAAACGTTACGCTCAAGTCCGGAGCAAGCGGGATCTGTCCCTCGGGCGAAAAACGAATTACTTCAAGAGAATTAGATTTAGGATTAACGTTCGGCGGGTTTCTCATCTCGTCGGATGGAAACTTAACGGGAATCCGATTGCCTGTTTTTGGCGCGGGCAGCGTACCGATACGCTTTGCAAACTCGGTCTTATCGTCCGCTGCGGGTTTTATTTCGGGTATCCGTTTTAACAAATTGCTCGCATCGCCCTCAGACAGAGGATCGGTTGCCGCAAGAGCCTGCTTTTCGCGCTGTTCGGCTCCCTCAACGCCTTCGCTTAGACGGAATTTTAGCCCCGCCGGCACGTCCTTCAACTTTTGTTCCATTGTCTTGCCCAAGATCTGCCCGTTGACAGGAACCGCGACGTGCGAAATGAAGCTGATATATGTCGTTAAAACTAAAAATGCGGAAATTGCTTTTCTCATGATGTTTTTCGATCCGTTTTTTGCTCTCTGCGAGTTTTAAGGTAAGACTAGTGCTTTCATAATACTTCAAGCGGTTGTCGCTGGCTAAATCTAAGATGCAAGGCGCATCTCTTACGGTTTTTGAACGAACGAAACTGCCATTTCTTGCACGCGGTCGATACCCGTGATGAGAGCCACGCAATTCCACTTCAATAATCTATTTTTCCTGTTATACTGATTGCGGAAAATGCAACTTTGGCCGATGGCGCATCGTAAGGAATTTGGCGAATAGTTGTTTAAATACAATTTTTGAGGAGCAGGTAGGCAAAATGGGACTTTGGCAGAGAATAAAGAGAGTTTTCAGAGCGGGAACGGGAGCCGCATTGGACAGGATCGAAAACCCCGAACTCGTATTGCAGCAGACGATCCGCGACATGCGTGACCGCGTGCCGGAATTGAACAATTCCGTTGCACAGGTAATGGCGACGGAGCGGCTTTTGATCAAGAATCACGAAAATCTGGAAAACCAGGTGGTCGATCTCGATTCCAAGATCAAAGCATCCGTCAAGATGGGCCGCGACGACATCGCAACCGCATATATTGGCCAGTTGCAGCAGGCTCAGATCGACCTCCAGCGAACTCAGGCTCAGAAAGAGCAAGCTGAGGTTTCTTCAAAGCAAGCTCTTAAAGCACGCGATAATTACGTTCTCAATATGAAAAAGCGCACCGCCGAGGCGATGCAGCTTATCAGTGCGGCTAAGCAGGCGAAACTGCAAGAGCAGCTCGCTCAGACGATGGATACCTTTAACATCGGCGACGATTCATCGACATTCAACGAGATGCGTGAAAAGATCGACCGCCGTGTTGCCGCCGCCGAAGCGAAATTGCAGCTTGGTTCGAGTACCGTCGACGCACAGATGCAGGACATCGAGCGTGAGGCGATGGACATCCAGCTGCAGGACAAACTGCTCGAATACAAACAATCGATGGGTATGCTTGGCGCCGGAACGCCTGACAGCAAGCAGATCGCCGGGAGCAAGGACGGTGACGTTTTGGACGTTGCAAACGAATCAGGCCATTCGAACTAGGAGTAATAACAAACGCGGCGACGCACATCTGCATCTAGTTAGTTTGATATGGCTGATATAGCAAAATACCGGCAGGACATCGAAAAATTTAATTCGAGCTATGCCAAATCGGCGTTAAAAGAGCCGGTAAATTTCTGGGGCCTCGCCGGGTTTGCCGTTGCCGCCGCTTATACCGGCAGCGTCATCCCGCTGCTGATCGCCCTTATTTGCGAAGCCATCTATCTTGTCACCGTGCCAATACTGCCCGCATATCGCCGAATGGTCAACGCCCGCGAAAAGGCACGTCTGCTAAAAGCACACACTGCCGGACGCGAGGCTCTGATCAAATCATTTACGCCGCGTGAACGCGAGGCTGTCGAATATCTTCGCTGGCTCAAGGACAAGATCCAGGACAATTATCATAAGTTCACCGGTGCGGGGCAGCTTCCCAGCAATCTAAAAGCTCTCGACCAGCGCTGGGAAGATTTTGTCGATCTGCTCGACACCTACCGACGCCGCAAACAGCATCTTAAATCTATTAACCGTCAAGCGGTTCACAACCAGCTGTCTCAAGCCTTTCGCTCGATGGAATCGGCGACGGACGACAAGACCAAGCGTATCCAGCAGACAAATGTTGAGATATTAAAGCGGCGTGTCGCGTCGTTTGACGAGATCGAGCGGAGCGTCAAACTAGTCGAGGGGCAGCTGCAATCGATCGAAAATTTCTTTAGCTATCTCAATGACGAGATCGTCACGATCTCTACGCCTGAGAAATTCTCGCTACTTGATTTTGAGCAGCTGTCAGATTCGATCGCGATGACAAAACAGATGCTTGATGCGACGGCCGATGAGGTCGGCGCCCTCGATGCGTTTAACCGCGAGATGGGCAATCTTGAGTTGCTGCCCGGCATGAAATCCTGATTTAAACGTCTATCATCGTCCGCGAATGATCCCACTCACGCATCCACGAAATATCGAGATGCCCGCCCGACATTACCGAATAGCGGTTCCAGTCAAAGAAACCCATACTGTCCGGGACGAGCTTCATCTCATCGTTCAATAACCGCGCGACCTTTTCATCCGGAAAAAAATTAAAGTCCGCCGTGTTATGCCGTTCTTGTCTGATGCGGTGGATCATGCCTGTAAAAGTGCTGCGATACGTACCGATAAACATATCCGCCGCACCGCATATGAGCTCGTTGAGTATCGTCACAACGTTAAAATCAGTGAATTCTAGGGCGTTGTATTGATCCCGATATTCATCAAAGATCAGCTCATCAATAAATATTAGTTTGTAGCCGGCAAACATCTTCGCGAACAAATCCTTTTCTTGCAGGCCGTCCGTCGCGACCATGATCGGCAAACCGGCGTCGGGAAATGTCGCACGAATATATTTGCTGAACCGCTCGGCATTGACCGAATACTCGTCCGCAGCGTAGTTGGTCAAAAAATCACCGAGCCGCAGATGGACAGCGTTATAAGTTTCGGCATCGCCAATTATCTTCGCCGCAAGCCGTTCTATGTCTTCTGTGAATCGCACCATTACCGAATCCAGCAGCGCCTGCTTTTCCGCTCGGGGTAAAAAGTAAAACACGGATGGACTCGTCGTCTTTGAATGTGTCCATTCGATCAGGTCATATTTTTGTAGATCTTCACGAGTTAACGAAAACCGCCCGATGCCAAAGGCGTCCCAAATGAATGTCCCTTCAAATCTCGCACGCATCGCGTCGGTCGTTGCAAAATAGCTGTATAGCATCTGATATTCCGCCTTGTTTTCCACCTCGCGGTCGATCTCAAAGATGCGGCGGTTTGGGATTTTGACAAGATCGGTCACGAGCGAACGCTTTGCCGTTAGCAACCCGCCAAACTTATCCTTATACTCGTCCTTCGAAGCATAATCCGGCGGCGTCGAGCACGGTATCTCGTAGTCAAAGAAAAAGTCACGATCGAGAAAGTTCGACAGCGACACCGCAAATGTGTATGACATCAGGTGCGTGTTAAACCCTTCTTGTCCGAATGATGCGTTTTGTAAATAAAGCATTAAATAGAAAAACTGTCTCTTTGGAATTTTGCCGATCAACTATCTATAATAATTGTATATGAAACGAGTAGGAATCTTAGTGGGACGCGAACAAACGTTTCCCGAATCGATAATTAACAGCATCAACGAGAAAGGCACTGGCGAGGTTGTAGCCGAGATGGTCACGATCGGTGGTATTACGCTGGATGAAACAAAACGTTACGATGTCATCATCGATCGTATCTCCCACGAGGTGCCGTATTACCGGGCCGCTTTAAAGCGTTTTGCGCTCGAAGGCACGTATATCATCAACAACCCGTTTTGGTGGTCGGCGGACGATAAATTCTTTAACTTCGCACTAGCAACCAAACTCGGCGTTGCGATCCCGAAAACTGTTTTGCTGCCGCAGCACAGCTACATCAAGGACATTACCGAAGAGAGCCTGCGTAATCTCGAATTCCCTATCGATTGGGAAGCGGTGGTAGAACATGTCGGATTTCCATCGTTCCTAAAACCGTTCGACGGCGGCGGCTGGAAGAATGTTTCGAAAGTCAATTCGCTCGAAGAACTGTGGCAGGAATATAACGCGTCCGGCACGCTCTGCATGACCTTACAGGAGGGCATCGAATACGATCAGTTTGTCCGATGCTACTGCGTCGGCAAAGAGAAAGTTTTGATCATGCCCTACGACCCGTCGAAGCCGTTTCTCTCCGGTATGCAGTACGTCAACGTCGATGATTACCTATCGCCCGAGCTGCACGCCCGCGTCGAAAAAGATGTCATCACGATCTGCAACGCCCTCGGCTACGACCTCAACACCGTCGAATTCGCCATCAAAGACGGCATCCCGTATGCTATCGATTTTATGAACCCCGCGCCGGACGCTGAACTCGCATCTGTTGGTGAATCAAACCATCGTTGGATCGTTGATAATATGACGGAGTTTATCTTGCGTAGGCTGAAAGAAGGCTGGGACGCCCCGGAATATCGCTGGTCGTCAATGCTCAAAGGCGAAGGACAGGCCGCGAACAAGGCTTAGGAATGCGTTGATAATATGGAAAGGGCCTCGCTTCGGTTGAAGCGAGGCCCTTTCGCGCGGTTCACAATTCACCGTTACGGCAGGACCGCGACGATCGTTCCGGTTCCGGCATGTCCCGGATTGGCTGCGTAGCCGGGGTTCGTTCGGACGATCACCATTCTCACGGTGTTCCCCGAAATGGTCGAACCTGACTTGGTCACATTGCTCGACACGATCACCGCCATGTAAGCGGGGACCGAGGCCGGCGGATTCGAGCTGTTGCCCGGATCTGTCGTCCACACCGCTCCCGAAGAAGCAGGCGTCGTTGAGCTGCGGTTGGCAAATCCCTTGAAAGCGGACGGTGCTGCACCGCCGGTCAAGCTGTTTAGATTTGACCACTGAGCACCCCAGTAGGTGACGTTTGTACCGATAGCCGAATTGCGGTCACCGATAACGAACGCTCCACCACCGCCCGCGGCATAGCCGTATACAAAGGTCGTTGTCGAAGTACCCGAACCATTGTAGTTGCCGTTGCCGCCAAAGGTCGCCGTGACCGAGAGCCCCGGACCCGTCGGCTGGTTGACGCCCGTGATGGTGCAGCTTGCTGCTCCGCCCGCGTTCGTCGTAGCCACACAACTCTGCGTGGCCGCACCGCTGCCGATCGAGAACGTGACACTCTGGCTGCTGAGAGGCGCATTAGCCACCCCCGTCAATGTGCCCGAGATCGTCACGCTGCCGCCGTTCGAGATGAATGGCGGAGCCGATACCGTTACGGCAGACGCAGCCTTGGCAATGTTGAAACTTCGGCTGACGTCAGCCGCCGGATCGTAATTGCTGTTGCCCGCCTGTGATGCCGTGATCGTGCACGAACCGGCCGCTGTAATGTGTACGGTATTACCCGACACCGTGCAGTTGCCAATCGCCGCAAAGGTCACAGCATTGCCCGAACCGCCGCCGGTCGCACTGACGTTAAAGTCAGCGTCTCCGTAGGTTTTGTTCGCGATCGGAGCAAAGTTGATCACTTGCGCCGCTTTGGCAATACTGAACGTTCGGTTCACGTCCGCGGCAGCGTTAAAGTTGCCGTTTCCGCCCTGCGATGCCGTGATCGAACACGAACCCGCTCCCGTTATGTGAACGTTAGAGGGTGACATGGGCGAGCTCAGCGTACAGTTCCCCGAGACAACCGTTAAGGAAACGGTCAGACCGGATGTTGCCGTGGAATTGATGGTGAAATCACCCGCACCGAACGTGGTGTTATTCACCGCGGCGAAGGTTATTGACTGATCAGCCTTGGCGATCTCGAACTGGGCCGAGCCGCTGCTGCCGAAGTGATTTTCATCCCCGTCGAACGACGCAGATGCGGTTGCGGTCCCTGCATTCATGTTGTTCGAGTAGCTCACGGGTGCGACCTGCGAAAGGCCTCCCTCGCCCATCACCATTGCCGAGCAAGGTGTGAACTCGGATCCCGAGTATACGAACGGACCCGCACCACAGGTGACGGTCGTCGTCGACAACGCCTTACCTATCGTGTAGTCCTTCGAACCCGTGCTTTCGGCGTAGTTGTCTGAACCGGCATAGCTCGCGCTCGCCGTATAGTCACCGGCCGCCGTCGGGGCGTCGGTCGTCGCAGCATACGTTGTGGACCCGCGTCCCGTGTATGTCACGACAAGCGATTCGTTCAGATCGTTAACACCGGTCACGGCCGCCGTGCCGCCGTGAGGACCACCGTCGTATGTCGCGTTATCTGCCGTAACAGTAACGGTTGTCGATGCCTTGCTGATCGCAAAGTTAGACGAGCCTGAGCTGCCGGCGTGATTTGAATCACCACCGTAGGCCGCTGATGCACCCGCCGTTCCAACATCAGTGTTGGTCAAGTAGCTTACCGCGAGCGATCCACCCTGACCGTCAGAGGTCGAGTAGCTCGCCGTGCAAGGCTCCTGGGCAGCACCCGTATATGGCTGGTCGGTCGCCGGACAGGTTACCGTCGTCATTGACGTTGCCTGAGTGATCGCAAACGAACCCGAATTGCTGCTTCCCGCGTGATTTGCATCACCGTCGTAAGTAGCACTCGCACCAGCCGTTCCGACGTTGGTGTTATTCGAATAGGTTACGGTCAATGAACCGCTCTGTCCGTCTGACGTTGTATAGCCAGCCGTACAGGGCTCTTGTGCCGAACCCGAGTAAACAACAGATGTCGGGCATGTCACCGTTACCGTTGACGTTGCCTGACTAATAGTGATCGATCCGGTCGCCGTTCCGTCAATATAGCTAACACCGCCGTCGCCGCACGTGACCGTGAAACTGGTCGTTCCGGCGTTTACCGGTGCGCTTCCGCCGCTGTATGTAAAGACCGGAGTCAGGCCATTGGAACAAGTTCCGCTGCCGTAGAACGGGCTGCCCGTATAGCTGCCGCTGACATTATTTGCCGTTGCTACGGCCTGGGTCTGTGAAGCTACGGTTATCGAGACATTCGCCGCATTTGAATTCTGAACTCCGTTGTTAGCCCTAAAGGTAAAGGCATCGGGGCCGGAATAACCAGCGGTCGCCGTATAGGTCGCGTTCTGTGTACAAGTCGAAGTGCCCATGTTTATCGAGCACGAGGGCGATCCGCTGAGCACGGCCGTTCCGTGCGCCGGCGATGCCGTTAGAGCGAAGGTCAAATTCAGGCCGTTCGGGTCGGTTGCAGACAATACGACATTTTTCGGTGTTCCGGCCTGTGCCGAGATGGACTGCGGGCTTGCCGTCGGAGCTCCGACAGCGAGCACATTGATCGTGATTGATTTGAGCGCCTGCTGGTTTGTGTCGTCAGTCGCACTAAAGTTGATAACGT
>JBGTII010000164.1:0-7602 GCA_041745735.1 Pyrinomonadaceae bacterium
GTATCGACGAAAATGCCGAAAATGCGACCTGAATTGCGATCGTAAACACGATCCAAATCGACGCCCGGACAACAACCTTTCGCCTAAATGCCTTATGTGAAAAGAGAAGACATCCGCCAAATAAAATAAGATGAGCCGCGATGCCCGCGAGAAATGCTCCTTTGCTCAATGACAGCATGACGGCCAGCCAACTGAGCATCCAGATGACGGCGACAACCGCCGCTTTTCGCCCTCGAACGTAAATGGATGCGATACAAATCAAAGGAGCCGCAGTCAGGATCAATTCAGCAAACTTGGCATATCTGATACGAATAATGCCTTCAGACCTCCCAAAGTCTTGTATCGATAAAAAATCAAAGATCGTTAGCAGCCCGAGGATGCCCCCGACTATGGAAAAAGTCGCAAGAACGAGGGTTAAGCCTACTTTTGCCCGCTGTAATTGCAAGAAAGCAATAAATACCGATGCGTAGATCGCCCAAACTAGCGTCTGAAAGAGTGCGGTCAATGGCAGCTCTGCCCAATAGCATGAAATTCCGCTCCAAAGAACGAAAAGGAGCGTACAGGCGGCAGCGAAACGAAAGTTAGATCTCTCGTGCTGAATGAAGGTGCCGCTTACATTTTTATAGACCCAAAAAAAGAATGGGGTCGCAAAAATGCCTAATAATAACTCTACTCGCCACGGTTGATTTGCTATGGCTTGCGGACGCGGCGTCGAAAATAATGCGGAAAGCAGTACGATCGCTAGGACAACGGACGCCAAGACGATGGCGGTGGGGTATTTCGATCGCAGATCTGTGCTTACCGGTTGATTCTTCATTCGAGAAAGGCAGGGAATCCAAGTATGGACGGCGTAATTGTAACACACCAAATTTAGGCAAAAAAAGGGAACTCCGATTAGGAATTCCCTTGACGGACATTTTTTTGAAATACTTAGTTAGACAGAGGTGATGCTGTCGCGACCGTCGCGGCGGTGTATGCCGTTGCGAGGTTTCCGGCGGTGGCATCGGCCATCATCACACCTTCGGTGGCAATGCCAAAGCGCCTTGCTCCTGTCTGTGTGACACCTGATGTGGTCGTCGGGTTTGCCGAGAAAAAGAATGTTGCGGGAACAGACGCCGATGAAGCCGTGCGGCCACCGACAAAAAGATATCCACTCTTCGTACCCGTTCCGAGTACAGCGTCTACCAAACCAGGGGTTCGCAGCGTTGTTAATGCGACCACATCGGCGGTACCCGAAGCGGTTCCGGCATAGTTTCCGTTACCGTAGGTCGCGGAATAAGTCATTTGGGCCCCGTGCAGCGTTCTGAGGGCAGAAACTGTCGAGCCTTCGTTAGCGGAGCGGCGAGCCGCAAGAAGATTTGGTATCGCTATCGCTGCGATGATGCCGATGATGACCACAACTATCAAGAGTTCGATCAACGAAAATCCTTTCTGATTGCTTTTCATTTTTAATTCTCCTATCTCCTTTTCAAGAGTGATGTTCCAGATAATTGCGTCGCGGGTAATTAAACTATTTATTTGAATGCGGGCGTTTAGGGAGAGAGGGAGTTAAAAAGCGGGAAACACATACTTTGACATGTTTCCCGCTTGTTTTGGTAAATGTCAGCTAGATTAGTTGCTGAGCGGTGATCCTGATGTGATCGTTGCCTGTGTGTAAGCTGTTGCTAAGCTGGCCTGTGTTGCATCAGCAACCAAGACGCCTTCTGTGCCGATACCGAATTTACGAGCACCGGTCTGGGTTACACCAGAGGTGGTCGTCGGATTAGCCGAGAAGAAGAACGTTGCAGGCAGAGTCGTTGACGAAGCCGTGCGGCCGCCGACAAAGATGTAGCCGCTCTTTGTTCCTGAAGCAAGAACTGAGTCAACCAAACCCGGGGTTCCGAGTGCGGTCAAACCAGTATTGTCAGCACCTGTGGTTGCACCGGCATAGTTGCCGCCACCGTAGGTTGAAGCATAGGTCATCTGAGCACCGTGTAGCGTACGCATAGCCGAGATGGCTGATCCTTCGTTAGCAGACCGACGTGCGGCAAGCAGATTCGGGATCGCAATAGCAGCGATGATACCGATGATGACAACAACGATAAGAAGTTCGATAAGCGAGAAACCTTTTTGATTTTTCATGTGTAGTTCACAATCTCCTAAATTTTTTGAAAAAACTATGTACCTTTCCCAGGCCGCAGTCTCTATTACAAGTGCCGTGCCATTCAGATTTTGCTGCTAGACATCGCCGTAAGATGTTGTGAACAAAGGGGAAACGGGTATGAGGTTGGCTGGTTCTGGCGTAAGAACCAAGTTTTGAGACGCGAAAATAACAGTTTTTTGTTAGTTTCTTATGACAAAAAGTGTCATTTTTGACTGGAACAGCTAATCCGAGCTACGCATTTGAGCTGAGAGAGAGCGGATACTATGTTTATCCAGTAAATGACGCAGTGAACGAACGGGCATTCCTAGCAATTCTGCAGCTTTCGTCTGATTGCCGCCGGATTGGCGGAGGGCCTCAACTACATACGTCTTTTCGAGGTTATCGAGATGGGTAGTGAGATTGATGCCCGTTTCCGGCAAATCAAACTCAGCCTTGATCCGCTGAGGGTTGTAGTTGGTAATGTGGTCAGGCAACTGTTCGGCCTGGATCTCTTCCGAACGTTCGAGCGCTACGGCACGCTCGATAGTGTGTTCCAATTCGCGGACATTGCCGTGCCAAGCATAACTTTCGAGCATCTTGGCTACTTTTGGCGAAATGGTTAGCTCTTTACCGGTCTGATCGCAAAACTTTTTAAGAAAGTATTCGATAAGCTCAGGGATGTCTTCCGGTTTATCACGGAGCGGCGGCAGCTCGATAGGGATGACTGATACGCGGTAAAAGAGGTCCTCTCGAAACGTACCGTCTTCCGTCATTTGCTTTAGATCACGATTCGTCGCTGCAATTACGCGGGCATCGATCGCAAGCTCATCGTGAGCTCCCACAGGCCTTACACGGCGTTCTTGCAGCACTCTGAGGAGCTTGACCTGCATTGCCGAAGACATCTCGCCTATCTCGTCCAAGAAGATCGTTCCGCCGTTTGCCGCCTCAAACAATCCTTTGCGATTTGAATTTGCACCGGTAAATGCACCTTTAATATAACCAAACAGCTCTGATTCAAGCAGTGTTTCGGTAAATGCTCCGCAGTTGATAGAAATAAAGGGCTTTTCGGCACGCGGACTGAGGTCGTGGATCGCCCGAGCAACTAATTCTTTTCCGGTTCCGCTTTCGCCCGTTATGAGAACAGTCGATTGCACCTCCGCAACCGTCTCGATCATTTGGTAGATCGCCGTCATCTTTGACGAAGAACCGACAATGTTCTTTATACTTCCGCGATCACGCTGGGCACGTTTGAAAGCCCGATTCTCGTCGATCAAAGCTTGTTTTTCAAGCGTCTTTCGGACGATGAGCTTTAATTCCTCAACGTCGAAAGGCTTTTGAATGAAATCGTCGGCACCGAGTTTAAATGCCTCGCGGGCGGTTTCGACCGATGCAAAAGCTGTCATCAAGATAACGCCTAGATCAGGCGAGGTCTCACGCACGGCACGCAGCATTTCGATCCCGTCCATATCGGGCATCTTAACGTCGGAAATGATAATGTCCGCCGGCTCAGCCTGCAGAGCTTCGAGGGCCTGACGGCCGTTCATCGCCGTGCGGATATTATTACCTTGTTCCTCAAACACGAGGCTTAAGAGTTGTCGATAACTTTGTTCGTCGTCAACGATCAGTATATTTGCCATTTAGATGTTTGGTCGGCTGAAAATAGGGTCAAGGCTTGCGCGAATTACCTCTTATTTATATTTTCACAGAATTGCGCCCGGCAATTCAAGCTGTATTTATTGTTCGACTTCTTGTTAGTCGTTGGGCACTTTTAAAAACTGGTTCAATTTTGTCGGCCGTTCGTCCCCGATTTGAGGTTCTGCGGCCGATCGCCGGTTATCTTTTGGCAACTCCACTGTAATGGTCGTGCCCTTACCCTCGAGACTGCGAACGTTTATCGCACCGTTATGATCCTTAACGATCTGATAGACAATGGACAGCCCCAGCCCCGTGCCTCCCGATGTTGAGTTTGAGAATGGTTCGAAAAGTTGCTCGACCTGTTCCTGCGACATTCCTTTGCCGGTATCCTCAAAAACGATACGGATGCGGTTATTGGGGATTGACGAAAGACCGACGCTCAGCTCACCGCCGTCGGGCATTGCCTGGATAGCGTTACGGGCCAGATTCCAAAATATCTGCTTTAGTTGAGCCGAATCTGCGAAAATGATCATCGGCTCCGTACCGATATCGTCTTTTAGTTTGTGGGTTTCCTGGACGTCCGGGCTGTGCTTGAGCAGCGTCAGAGTGTCCCTTATCGCCTCGGCAACGTCAGTTTCGGTAAAATCGACCGCTGCGGGCCTTGCGTAGCTCAAGAAATTGGTAATAATGCCGTTCAACCGGTCGGATTCCCTCAGGATGATATCCATCAGGCCCGTTTGTACAGGGGAACGCTCCGTATTTGATTCGAGCATCTGGATCGCACCGCGCATTGCCCCGAGCGGATTTCGGATCTCGTGGGCAAGCCCTGCAGCGACCCGTCCGACCGCAGCGAGCCGGTCCTTGCGTCGAACGCTATCCTCCATCGAGCGTATCTCGGTCAGGTCTTGAAAGGTAATGATCAGCCCGGACGCTTCATGTTCCTCGCTAAGCAATAGGGAAACGCTGAATCCGATACGGACAGCAAAGCCCTCGGGAGTATGCAGATCGGTCTCAAAGCGCGGCAACTGTTCGCCGTTGCCAGCCGCAGACAGCGAAAGATCGGTTTGCTCGCGAATATCACCAAAGATCGTGCTAATGGGTTTTCCTTGCAGTTCATCGAGCCGGTAACCAGTGATCTCTGTCGCTGCGGCGTTAAACGTGTAGATATTGCCTTCGAGATCGGTCGTGATCAGGCCTGAGCGGATCGATTCCACGATGCGTTCGTGGACGACACGTAGCGTCGCAAGAGTTTTGGCCGTTTCGGCAAGCTCTTCGCCCGACGAATGGCGGTCGGACAGTTTTGAAGCAAGCAAGCCAACCACCAGCAAGGCTACAATATGAAAGCTAACGATCTGAACAGCCTTTCCCGCAGTCTGTGCCGTGCCAAAGCTGTCGATCACGCCGTTTCCGGTCAGAACTGACATCGAAACGAGCAAAAACGCACACATTACCGCCATGAAAATCGTGAACAGCGGCCGCATAAAAAAGCTTGCGACGCTGATCATTACGATATAAAGCGTTATATATGGCGACGAAAGGTCGCCCGTCCTCCAAACCAGCCAGGTTATCAGCAGGGCATCGAGAAAAAACTGAGCCCGTATCTGCCATGCATAATTTTTACTTAGCCGTAAAAGAAAGAAATAGACGATCGTCAGTCCGACGGATATCAAAAAGACGAGGAAAAGTCCCTGCGGAAAGTTTTCGAACGACAGCCGCAGTGTGCCGCTAGACCAGATCCAGCTTGTTACCAACAGCAGAAAAATGACCATCAAACGCCCGATTATCAGCGTTTGAATACGTTGCATTTGCCGGGAATTGGCTGTCGGCTCCTTTTCGTCTAAACTGGGCATATTCAGCGGAGATCTGGAATATGGAAACTAATAACGATCAGAATAATTCGCCCATGTTTGATACGCGTCCCTGGGGCAGCTTTACCGTTCTGGACGAAGGCGATAATTACAAAGTAAAGCGGATCGAGGTTCTTCCGGAAAAGCGTCTGAGCTATCAGAAACATTCCCGCCGGGCAGAACATTGGTTCGTAGTTTCCGGCACTGCTAAAGTAACATTAAACGGTGTTGAAAAACTAGTCAATACAGGCGAAGCCATCGATATTCCGAGCGAAACTGCCCACCGCGTCGAAAACCCGCACACATCCGAATTACTCGTCTTTATCGAGACGCAAACTGGCGATTATTTTGGTGAGGATGACATTGTGCGGCTTGAGGATGATTTCGGACGGAATTGATTGGTTGTTGTTAAAGCGATCCGTTCGATTTTGCACTGACGATATGTTTTACTGCTTCTTTCAGATCGGCTGAAATAAGCGTTGGAGTCGCTTCGAGCAGTACTTGATGTTCATGGCCGTAACCTGTTAGAACTAAAACAGTTGACATATTGCCTACAAGCCCTGTCTCAACATCTATTTTCTTATCCCCAACCATCCAAGAATTCTCAAGATCAATATCAAAATCGGCCAGAGCAGATTCGATCATCCCGAGGCCCGGCTTTCTACATTTGCACCCGTCATCTGGCAAATGCGGGCAAAAATAGAAGGCATCAACGTCATTATCTAACTCGATCTGTATCTGTGCATGGATCGCGTGCATATCTTCCTCGGTATAGATACTGCGGCCTATGCCTGATTGGTTTGTGACCACGATCACGAGATAACCACTGTCTTTGAGCGTTTTTACCGCATCTGCGGTGAATGGGAACAGCCGCAGATCCTCGACGCGCGACAAAAAATTGACCTCTTCGATCAAAGTTCCGTCGCGGTCGAGAAATATCGCTGGCTTTTTCATAAGTAATGTAATATCAACCTGTTACAGGCAAAACTTCATGCTCTATATCATCATAAATGTCGTCGATATTGGAAGTGAATAGTTTGTTTTTGGCTGCCTCGAAAACTTCTTCGACAATTATCTGTGTCATACAACGATGATCTATCGGACAATCACGGAGCATGCATGGCGAACATTCGACCCCCTTTCTGATTATCTCAGCATGTTGAGCAAAGGGACGCGTCGTTTCGGGGTTTGTGGGGCCAAATATCGTAATTGTGTCGGTGCCCACCGCCGGAGCTATATGTGCGAGGCCCATATCGTTAGAAATAAGCAAATCCACTATGCCCAAAACGGCGACTGCTTCGCCCAGATCGGTTTTTCCGCTTAGATTTATCAGGGGTTTCGAGGATAGGTCGGATACCCTTGTCGCAATATCGGTCTCATCCGGGGACCCGACAAGAATAACATTAACGTCCAATTGGGTCGTGAGTTCATCGGCAAGCTGAGCAAAACGCTCGGGGGGCCAGCGTTTTGCACGAGAATTTGTCGATCCAACGCCGAGAGCAACGACCTTTTTCGAAAAATCAACTCCCGCATCTGTCAACATTTCCCGTGCGGCGTTTTTCCGGTCTTCCAACACGTTTATGGCGGAGTTTGGAAGCGCGTTGACGACGGTTTCTCGCCCTAGAACACGGCGTTCGACCTCACCGATCAGATTGAGGTAATAAAATACCTCGTGGTGGCGGTTTTTCCATTCGGGAACGGCGACGGGGTCTGTTAGCAATAGTCCGCGAATGTCTTTGTTGTAGCCGATGCGGCGGGGAATTCGCGAGAAAAATGAAGTAAGTGCAGCCTCGAATGAGTTTGGCAGCAGGATCGCAAGTTCAAAGCCATCGTCTTTCAAAAATTGCGAATTATCATAGACATCTTTGATCGCCCAGCGGTGCTTGTCAAAAGTTATCAGTTCATCGATAAAATCGGCATCGCGGAACAGTCCGTCCGCCCACGAACGCGTGTGCAGCGTGATGTGCGAATCGGGAAATATTCGCCGCAATTCACGCA
>JBGTII010000165.1:0-4149 GCA_041745735.1 Pyrinomonadaceae bacterium
CTGCCCGGAACCTCGTCCTCAAACGCATTGGCCGCGCGGTTCATGTTGCGGATGGTTGCGACGATGCGGTCGAGCGAATCTTCTTTATTGCCAAACGACTGTGACAATTCGCCGCGGCCATCATAACGAGATACGCGAGCATCTGGTTCGTGCCAATGAATCCGCGAAACGATTCGATCATTCGCCCGACTTGGTCAGGTTCGTTAATCAGTTCGTTGTAAGTTTCTTCAGCGTGTATGTTCCAATGCCACGTGTCTTCGAACGCGGTGATCTGCGATTCGCTGTCACTGCCCGATTCGTTGCGAAAAAGCACGTTGTAATTGCGATTACTGTTAAACGGCGGGTCAAGATAAACAAGGTCAACCGACTCGTCCTTGATGTAGTCGCGAAGTATCTTTAGATTGTCTCCGTAAGAAAGAGTGTTCATACAGTCTCGAAATGATTATTTGAAAGCATAGGTTAGGACAGCAACTATCAGCGCGAGTAGCGCAATGATTACCCCGCACGCCGTCCAGATTTCCATCCTTCTTACCTTTCCCTGCTGTTTATCCATCAACTCTGCCATATCATTTCGACTCAGGGGTCTCGGTATCAGCCTAACCGGCGGCACCTCATGTGTCTTTCCCAATTCCGCGAATGCGGAATTAGCTGTTGTTGCAGATGAGAGTTCAGACAGGACTTTGACAAAATTTGGGTCAACGGCTTTGCCCGCCTTTAGAGCCTCCATAGCTTCTTTAAGCGTCTGCTTTGTCGTTCCGTCCGGATTATTCTTAGACAAATCGTTAATATTCACTTTATGTAGGGAATTGTTGTAAACAAGGAAAATGTAGCATTAACCGTATTTCTACGCAAGAAAAAGGCCTCGTTCATCTCTGAGCGAAGCCTTTATAACTAACACGCGAACGCGTGAGTTTAGGATTACATTCCCATACCCATGCCGCCAAACGAGGGGGCGGGGGGCGGATCCCACTCGATTGGGGGTTCGGCTGCATCCAGCTTACCTGAAATATCGACGCGCCCCTGGCCCCGTTTCAGTGGGGTAAAGGGCGGAGGGTCCTGATGCGTTACGAGCGCCCGGTCGTTAGGGAAATCGCTTTCGCTGCCGACCGACAGTCCGGCGTCGGTTATAAAGGTTTTCGCATGCCGCTGCTGCATTCCGAGGACAAATGGCGTCGTGGTGTAATCTCCCGGCTTTGGGCCGTTCGGCGGCGGCGTATTACCCCAAGGCGTCTTTGGACTTGGAAACGGCAGCGACTTGGGTGGCGGCGGCGGTTGGTAATCGTCACAACTTTTCCGGCGCAGGGCCGCTGTCTGATCGAGCCAGTCCTGGTAAAGATCATCGATGAACGCGTGCCATGTCCAAAAGATCGGAGCTTTCGGTGCCTTTGGTACCTCGGCCATATCTCCGCCGGTACGAATGTGGGTCTTGAAGTGTACCCCAAAGGAAAGACAAACACCCATGCCGTCTTCGCCGCACCAGAACGCTATCAATTCGTGGCACCACAGGCGAAATTCATCCGCGCTTATATTTGGCTGACGGACATTACCAGTTTCCGATCCCGGATCCTTAAAGATAGTTGGGATCGTTTCCCACGGTGCCCAGGTAGCTAGCTTGACATCGGCCGGCAACGAGGCTTCAAGCCCTTTAAGATAATTACGATGCCAATGAAAAAAGTTCCGGCCTCTGCCTTCGCCGACGCCAAACCCTTCGTGCTGTATCCCAAATTGGTCGCGATCGGCGCCTAACCCATGAGCGCCATTGTCAAGCGAGTGCTGTTTTATTATATTGTTGTTGTTCGCGTAGGTTTTTATGGCACCAAAAAGTTTTTTCTGTTGATTTTGCGTGAGATCGATAAGCTTGGGCCGGTATCTCTTGTATGTTGGCGTAAAGGCGTTGTCCGCAAAGGCCAGACGAGGAAAGCCGGCAGCAGCACCAAAACCCATGGCAACAGCGAAATTGATAAAATCCCTGCGTTTCATAAGAAAAGCCTCCTAAAGGAACTGAATAAGAAGAATTGATGACTACCTTTTTACATCAGACCTGACGCAATGTAAAGCGCAAAAAGGCCCCGTCGAGTGACGAGGCCTTTTTTGCTTTTAAGAATGATCTACCGCCCCGTCTGCCGAAGTAAAACTCAAGAGTGAACCACCCCGACCTCGAGACGCGGCCACCCCTCCTTCGTAAGGAGGGGAGCCGGATCTGATTACATTCCCATTCCCATGCCGCCGCCCACGTACCAAATGCAGAGTGCAGAATGCAGAATGCAGAATGGTCGATCCACGGATAGTTTTAAGGATGTAGGCGTCATGGTCGATAAAAAGAGCATTACGCTGCGAACTCAAAGATCGGTGTTTCGATGGTTTTCTTGGGCGTTTTGCCGGTAAGGATTATTTTCTGCAGACGATCAACGGTTGCCGAGTCGAAAAACTGTTCGCCGGTTACGACGCTGACGCGGGCGGGCACATTCTCGATAATGTAGAACTTGCCGTCTTTTTCGAGCGTGTAGGTTACTCTTTCATCCTTCATTTGCTCATCTTTCATAGTTCACCCCTCGGCGGTTGGCCTTCTAGAGCGGAAATCGATCCATAGATCTTCGTCAGGCTCATAAAGCGTGATTATTTTTAACGGATCACGCGTTGCATACGTACATTGTACATGAATCGGACGGCCATTTTTAGTAAAACCTAATACTAGACAACTTGGCCCATATTTGTCATCGGGGTAATCTTCGATGACGGTTGAGTTCGCGATTGACTCGCGAAACTCGTCGAGTGAAATGTTCCTCAGGATGCTCTGATCAACAGCGTGTTTTGAGAATTCAAATAAGTCGTCGGCAACCTTGGAGCGAATCGCGTCTCTCATCTCAGGGGAATTATACAGCAAAAAGGCTTCGCCTATTGCTAGGTGAAGCCTTCCTGTTTACGTGCGAACTAAACCGCAGTTCGTAGCAAGCGGGAGTGCTTGCGTCGGAATTTTACATTCCCATTCCCATGCCGCCGCCCATGCCGCCCATGCCGGCCATTGGGTCGCCGCCCGATAAAATATCGCAAGCAAAAGGTAACAAATACCTGCCGACCTGTCGAATGTAAAAGGCCCCGTCGCGTGACGAGGCCTTTTTTGTTTGTTGCCCTTCTTCTATGGTTTTTCTTTGGGTGCGGAGAGCCCTCTTATGGGAATGAGTTGATGCTTGGCCGGATCGATCCCGACGATGATCGAACTGGACGACCCGACTCGGATATTTGGGCCGAACGAAAGCGGGGGAACGACTCCAGTCCGCAGATCGCGGATGCTCTCAAGCGCGCCGACGAGCGTCGTCCGGTCGGGTTGTTTGCCGCTCAGCTTTACAGCCTCGAATATAACCCTGGATGCCGCATAGGCGTTTAGCTGCATTGCGGCGTTTCGGATCGGAGCTCCGCCTCGTTTCATAACGTCAACAAAACGCGCGGACTCGTCTGCGGTCGGCGGCGCCGCCGGTAAAGTCAGAAAAGTTCGGGACGCAATGCCCGACGGCAGGTTTTGAACACCCGTCCCGGCCGTAACGCCAAGGCCGACGAGCGTCGCATCGAGTTCTGCCCGCTCCATCTCGCGAGCAAAGACGTCCATGTCGCCGGCTGCGGAACCAAGAAAGAAAACAGTATCGGGTGCATTTTCGATCAGCGATGCGACCGCTTTGTCCGCGGCGAACGCACCTGTCTTGTAACTATGCTCCGCGACGATCTCCATTGAGTACATCGCTGCCTGGATACGTAGGCCCGAAAGAGCGTTGCGGCTGATATCGGTGTCGCTATACACCACGCCGATCTTCGCGTCTTTGCCGGTTCTGGATCGAACGAAATCGACTAGCGAACGAGTCTGGTCGCTAAACGTTGTCGTGAAGTAGAACAAATAAGGGTTCGGCGGCGAAGACATCCGCAGCGGTAGAGCCATCGGCCCGACGACGGTGACCTCGTTAACCCGGACATAATCGTCGATCGAAGCGCCTCCGTCCGGCAGATAGCTTCCCACGATCGCAAATGCATCCTGATCCACAAGCCGCTTGGTGGCCGCCAGAGTCTCCGCGGGTTCGCCCTTAGAATCTTCGACGACCAGTTCGAAACGGCGCCCGTAAACTCCGCCTTGTGAGTTGATATCGTCAAAGCTGGCCAACA
>JBGTII010000166.1:0-47849 GCA_041745735.1 Pyrinomonadaceae bacterium
AGCGTGACAATGATCGCACCCAGTATCGCACCCGTCATTGAACCCATTCCGCCGATAACGATCATGATGATGATCTCGAACGAACGGATAAACTGGAAATCGTTTGTGTGTAGGAATTTATTATAGTGGGCAAAAAGTACACCCGCCACGCCTGCAAAAGCCGATCCAATAGCAAACGACGTGACCTTATAACGAGTCGTATTGACGCCCATTGCCTCAGCCGCGAGTTCGTCCTCGCGGATCGAAATGAGGGCTCGTCCGGTATCGGATTTGACTATGTTGTGGATCACTACCACGGTAATAACCGCAAAAATACCGATCCACAAGAAATTTGCATACCCCGGAACCTGATAACCCGTCGCACCGCCGACCGCATCAATATTCAAGATCACGATGCGAATGATCTCGGCAAACCCAAGAGTGACGATGGCCAGGTAATCACCTTTTAGCCGCAAACTCGGGATCCCGACAATGAGGCCCATCGTTGCCGCTACAACGGCCCCGATAACGATCGCAATAATAAGCACCAGGCTCGATGCGAGCGTCTCGCCCATAAAACCAAACGTGGCCTCAAGCGCTTTGCCGTACGTAACTGTAAAAAAGGCTGACGAGTAAGCACCGACCGCCATAAATCCCGCGTGGCCGATCGAAAACTGTCCCGTAAAACCATTGATCAGGTTGAGAGAGGTCGCCAGGATTATGTTGATGCCGATAAAGACGAGCAAGCGGCCCTGATAATCGTTCAGGCCGAGACCAAAAAATCCGGTACTGCTGATCATCGCGTTCAATACATACATGAGCGCGATAACGACAGCACCAACAATTAAGCTTTTAAGCCAAGCGGACATAGGTTCAATTTCCGATTTGCGAAGTGTGATTTATCCCTATACCTTTTCCTGAACATTTGACCCGAGCAAACCCGCCGGGCGGATCAGCAGCACGAGGATCAAAATGGCGAATGCAACGGCATCGCGATAGGTCGAGGGAATACCGACGTAGCCCCCGTAACCGACCACCAAAGTTTCGGCCGCACCGATCAATAGCCCGCCGAGCACCGCACCGGGAATATTTCCGATACCGCCAAGCACCGCGGCAACAAATGCCTTTAACCCCGTCATGATCCCCATCAGCGGATCGATCTTCGGGTTATACTGCGCCGTTAGAACCCCGCCGGCAGCGGCCAGAGCCGAACCAAGAGCAAATGTAAAAGCGATGACAAAATTCGTATTGATCCCCATCAGCTTTGCCGAGGTGATATTAAACGAGACTGCCCGCATCGCCTTACCGATCTTGGTCTTATAGATGATCCATTGGAGGACGCCCATCAATAGAAGCGAAACGACAAAGATCAGTATCTGCGAAGTCGAAATGGTTGCGTTGCCAAAAAGTGTGATGTTCTCGTTTGGTAAAAGTTGCGGAAACGATCTCGGCGTCGGTGAAAAGATAAAAATAAAGAGATACTCGATCAGCAGCGACATACCGATCGCGGTGATCAGCGTTGTCATTTTCGAAAATTTACGCACGGGCCGGTACGCAAAACGTTCGATCGCCATACCGATCGCTGCCGCGATCGCCATTGATCCCAGCAGCGTTACAGCAAAACCAAAGGCGGATGGATTTGCCGCAAATCCCAGCGATGTGGCGATAAAAAACCCGGCGTATGCGCCAACCATATAAATATCGCCGTGAGCAAAATTTATCAGGCGCAGGATGCCGTAAACCATCGTGTATCCAAGCGCGATCAGCGCGTAGATCGAACCGATAGTCAGGCCATTGATTAGCTGCTGAACAAATGTGTCCATAACTGAGTTTACGGAGTTTGCTGAGTTTGCCGGGTATATTGAGCCGTTGCCGACTCAATAAAACCCGCAGACTCTATAAACTCACCTTATTTTGCCGCGTTCGTGTTAGGAGCAGCTGTCGAATTAGCGTTCGCGTTCGTGTTCGACGCGGCCGTCGGTGCCGACATTCCTTCGGGATAGATCGTTTCTTTGTACGTAAATTTACTATCCGCCGGAGCAAGCTCCAAAACGACAGCCGGTTTGACCGCGTTTCGGTTTGCGTCAAGAGAGATCGCTCCCGCGACGCCGGCAAAATTCTTGGTCGCGTTGATCGCGTCCTTGAGCTTTGGGCCCTCGGTGCCGCCGGCACGCTTGATCGCATCGGCTAGTACCTTTGCCGCATCGTAAGCCAGTGCAGCGATAGCGTCGGGTACGGCTCCAAATTTCGCCTGGTACGCCTTGATAAAGTTCTGGATCTCAGGTGCCGGATTGTCGGCGGAATAGTGGTTCGAGATATACGCGTTCTTGAGGGCCGCGCCGCCGAGCTTGAAGAGCTCAGGCGAGTCCCATCCGTCTCCGCCGAGTAGCGGCATGTTCATACCGAGCTCGCGAGCCTGCTTCGCGATGATAGAAACCTCGCCGTAATAGCCCGGGATATAAATGACATCCGGCTTCTGGTCGCGCATCTGCGTCAACTGGGCTTTGAAATCCTGGTCCTTCTGAGCATAGGTCTGTTGCGTGATGACCTTTCCGCCAAGTTTGACAAATTCCTCTTCAAAAAACTTGGTCAGCCCCTTGCTGTAATCCGAGCTGTTGTCACCCAGAATGGCGGCCGTCTTTGCTTTAAGCGTGTTTGCCGCGAACTTGGCCATCACCGAGCCCTGGAACGGGTCGATAAAACATACGCGTGAGATGTAATCGCCAACCTCGGTCACCTTTGGGTTGGTCGACGAAGGCGTGATCATCGGAATTCTTGCTTCCTGTGCGACCGGTGCCGCTGCCAGCGAGTTTGACGACGCGACCTCGCCGAGCACGGCGACGACCTTGTCCTGATTAATCAATTTGGACATCACGGTTTTGGCCTTTTCAGGTGAACCCTGATCGTCCTCAAAGATCATTTCAAGCTTTTTACCGCCTACGCCGCCCGCGGCATTGATCTCCTCAAAAGCGAGCTGAATACCGTTTTTGGTCGAAACGCCAAAGCTCGACGTTGCGCCTGTCGTGTCGCCATAAACGCCGATCCGGATCGTATCGCCTGTGCTGGCACCGGGCCCGGTTCCGCCTTTTTGAACACAGGCAAAAGATGAAAATATAGAGACTACCAAGCTTAGGGTCAGGAAAAATCTGGTCATAGATACCTCGTTTGAAAATTTTGCTTACTAGCTAAAGTATTTTGATGGCCCGTCCGGTGTAATACGCAGACCCACTCGAAATGGTTGCCGGCCGACGGTCGATTACAATCTCGTTAATTGTATTTACAATCCGAAATTATACCTGATTCGCTTAACATGTCGAGTTTATATCGGCTAAAATCTGGTTTCGTAGTATAAGGACTTACATGGGATCAACAAAAAACATGATGCTGGGCGATATGCCGAGCGGAGATTTTCGTAAGTTTGGATATCAGATCGTCGACCAGCTCGCGGATTATTTTGACGAGATGGAAAACTATCCGGTGCTGTCGCAGGTCGAGCCTGACTGGCTCAAAAATAATCTGCCCGCGTCTGCTCCGGAGACAGGTGAAGATTTTGGCGATATTCTCGGCGATGTCGATAAGCTGATAATGCCCGCCGTCACTCATTGGAACCACCCGAATTTTCACGGTCTGTTTTCAACATCGACCAGCTCGGTCGGCGTTTTTGGCGAGATGTTTGCGGCCGCGTTTGATATGAAAGCGATGCTCTGGCGAACCTCGCCCGCATCGACCGAACTCGAAGATGTCGTACTCGACTGGCTACGGCAAATGATGGATCTGCCAGAGCATTTTGAGGGGATCATCTACGATACGGCGTCGGTTTCGACAATGCACGCTATTGCGGCAGCCCGTGAAAAAGCAAATTTACGCATCCGCGACGAAGGGATGAGCGGCCGCAATGACGTGCCGCTGATGCGAGTGTATTGCTCCGAACATGTTCATTCGTCGATAGATAAGGGTGTGATCACGCTTGGCCTCGGTTTGCGGTCTTTGCGAAAGATCGAGTGTAACGACCGGTTCGAAATGGTGCCCGAAAAACTCGCCGAGGCGATCGACGAGGACATCAAGGCAGGATATCTGCCGATCTGCGTCATTCCGACTGTCGGCACGACCTCGACATCGAGTGTCGACCCGGTCGATGCCATAGCCGATATCTGCGAAAAATACGGCATCTGGCTGCACGTCGATACGGCGTATGCGGGTTCGACAGCGATCGTGCCCGAATATCGCAAATATTTCAAGGGTTGGGAGCGCGCCGATTCGATCGTCGTCAACCCCCACAAATGGCTCTTTACGCCGTTCGACCTATCGGTTCTCTACTGCAAAGATCTGAATGTTCTAAAAGAGGCGTTTTCGCTCGTCGCCGAGTATCTAAAAACTACGGACGAGCAAACTGTCAAAAACGGTATGGACTACGGCATCCAACTCGGGCGGCGTTTTCGTGCGTTAAAGCTGTGGTTCGTGATCCGCTATTTCGGCCGAGAGGGGCTCATCGAACGCCTGCGTGATCATTGCCGCCTCGCCCGTTTGTTCGCGTCATGGGTTGAGGAATCGGACGCTTGGGAAATGATGGCCCCTGTGCCGTTCGCTCTTGTTTGTTTTCGTGCTTGCCCGACAGGCGTTGATGATCTGAACGCACTCAATGAAAAGATAATGAACGAGATCAACACCTCCGGCGAGGCGTATCTCTCGCACACAAAACTCAACGGAAAATATACGATCCGGCTTTCCGTGGGCAGTATCCGAGTTGAAGAACGGCATTTGCAAAAGGTTTGGGGATTACTTGGAGATAGCTTGTCCGGATCTCGATAAATATCTAAGGTAGGCCAAATTTGGGCGTGTACTATCGTTTAAAATAGTGAGATTTGTAAAAGAAAGTGTGTTCAATGCGTCGCCCGAGCGTGTCTTTGCTTTTCATGAGTTGCCGGACGCTTTCGAACGGCTGATGCCGCCGTGGGAAGACGCCGTCATCATCCAAAAAGCCGACATTTCGGTCATCGGCTCGCAGGCGATCATAGACACAAAAATATTGGGGTTGTTAACGGTACGATGGGTTGCGGAGCACACTGCCTATAACCCGCCGCGGATGTTCGAGGACACGCAAGTCTCAGGCCCATTCAAAAGCTGGCGGCACCGCCATATCATCACGCCGCACCCGGACGGAGCCATGTTGAGGGATGAGATTGAATACGAGCCGCCGATGTGGTTTTTAGGGGTGATAGCCGCACCGGTTGCTGTGGTGCCAAAGCTCGAAAGGATGTTCGATCATCGTCACATAATTACGCGCGAGTGGTGCGAGGGTGATGACTAATTCTCGCCGTGTTGTGCGAAAATACATTTAATGCTTATCCATATTGTATGTTGGAAATATAAACCCGAAACGGACGAAACGGCACGCGAAGACCACCGTGATCGATTGAAAGCTCTTACCGCAGTGATCCCTGAGATCGCCACATTTGATGTCGGAGCTGACGTTTTACATCTAGACCGCTCGTTCGATACGGGGCTTGTAGCAACATTTGCGGATCGGGAGTCGCGTTATATCTATACCGATCATCCGGAACATCAGGTAGTCGCCGCGTTGGGTAGGCAATTGGCGGAAACGGCCGTCTCGGTCGATTTTTACCGTGACAATTGATGTAAAGCGCGCAAAAAGCAAACGATTTAGGAATTGCGCACATCCTAAGAAAGCATATTTGATCGGACAGTTTTTGCTGGATACAGAATGAAAAAGTTTATTACTCACCTCGTCAAAATAGCCGCCGTTGCGTCGCTGTTCACGCTCTCGGCCATTGCTCAACAAACCAAAGCACCAACATTTGACGTCACTAATTATGTGATGGACGTGTCTCTGTTGCCGACCGAGCGCAAGATCAATGCGACCGTTGACGTGACGTTTGTTCCGCTTGAGGACACCCGATCCGTTTCGTTTGAACTGAACGGCAGCCTAAAAGTTGACTCCGTTACGCGTATCGGCGGCGGCATGATGGCGACGACGCCTACGGTTCAGACAAAACCTGCGGTTCGGCCAACACCAAAACCCGTCTCATCGTCAGCGGCACAGATCACCTTCATTCAGGACCAGTCTGCGGCCACAGCGTTAGGGCCGCATGTGCGTATCGACTTGGGCGAAAATGCGATAAAGGGTATGCCGATCACTTTGCGTTTCAAATACAACGGCATCCTCGATCTTCCCGCTGGCGGGCCTTTGCTTAACAAACGGCTTGCTTATATCGGCGACAATCAAGGTTATTTGATGTATGCGGCACGTTGGTTTCCGTTTCACGACTATGCGGCCGACCCGGCGACCTCTGATATCAGCATCACGATCCCTGCGGGGCTAACGCTGACCGGTTTCAGCACCGCTCCCGTCACGACAACAGGCAACAAATCGCGTTTTGTTCAGTCGACACCGGCGCTCATAGGTAATTTTGCCTACGGCAAATATGCGGCAAAATCACTGCGTATTGCAGACTATGATATCCAGTTTTTGGCTAAACCCGGCAACGACGCTAATGTTGCCAAGTACGCCGAGACGCTCGGCAACGCCCTCGAATTTTACACAAAACGCTTTGGAGCACCCGCCAGCGGCAAGCGTCTGATCGTCGCACAGATCGACGACGATAGTCTTGATTTTTATTCGTCGACCGGGATGCTATTTATCGCCAACCGCCAGTTTGAAGAGGCGCGTGATGTAACCGTCGAACGCCTCCAGCGTGAGGCCGCTTTCCAGTGGTGGGGACTGACCGTCGGGCTCAAGAGTTTTGACGACGCCTGGCTGTCACAAGGGCTGGCCGAATACAGCGCATTTACGTTTCGCGAAAGCCGTCTCGACGGGGCAAAGCTCGACGCTATTCGCCGCGAACTGCTCGAAAAATCGCTCACCTTTGAGCAGACATCATCGCTGCTGCGTGCCCCCAAAGATCTCGATGACCAGAGCATCGCGTATCAGTACATCATGTACGCCAAAGGGGCGTTCGTTTTCAAGCTCCTCCGCGACACGCTCAACCCGGCAAAATTTGAGCAGTTGATGCGGGCATATCTGCAGGAATATCGCGGCAAATCAGCCTCGATCGATGATTTTGAAAAACTCTCGTCACGCGTCGCGGGCAACAACCTGCGCTACTTCTTTGCCCGCTGGGTCGAGGGAACCGGCGTACCCGAATTTACGAGTGATTATCTGATCATCAGAAATCGGGCGGGTAAATTTGTGACGCGCGGTACCGTCAAGCAAAATTACGACAATTTAAAGCTCCCGGTCGATATCCAACTCCGCTCTGAGGGAGATTTTGGGCTCTCGACAGTCACGCTCGATATGCAGGAAACGAGTGCCGACTTTAACATCGAATCGACCGGTCGACCGATCGCCGTCGTCATCGACCCTAGCTATAAGCTACTGCGTATCTCGCCCGACCTGCGAGTATCGTCGATCGCCCGCCGCGGCATTGAGCAGCTAAAAGAGGGAAATTATCCCGAGGCTCAGCAGCAGTTTGAGGCCGCTTTAAAGCTCGACAAGTCTAATTCCTGGATCTATTACCACCTCGGCCTGCTGTATCTCGAACAGCGAAATTACGACCTCGCGGTCGATAATTTCAAAGCCGCCTTGGGCGGCAGCCTTAATCCGGCCTGGCTCTCGGTGTGGTCGAATATCAAAATGGGCAACGCCTACGACGGCAAGGGCGACCGTACCCGTGCCGTCGCCGCATACAAACGAGCGGCCGACCTCGGTGATAACTACGACAACGCACAGGATGCAGTCAAAAAATATCAGGCGACTCCATACGATCCGCGTGAAAACAAAACGACCGCGATGAAATAAAAAAGGGCTCATTACGAGCCTCTTTTTCTTTCCCCCTTTTCACGAAGTTAGAACCGGAGTTTCGCTCTGAACTGCCCGACTCTTGGTCCTCCTATCGTGTTGGTAATGATCCCAAAATCAACCGAATCCTGCAGGTCACTGTTCGGATTGGCAAAATTTACGGTGTTAAAAACATTGAACAGGTCAAAGCCGACCTCGACGCTTATCCGTTCATTGAACTTCGTGTTTTTTGCAAAACTGAGATCAAGACGCTTTTGCAGCGGGCCCCGGAATGCATTTCTCGGTAGGCTGCCAAATCCGCCGAGTGGGCTGCTAAAGCAACTTCGGTTGATTACCGCAAGATTGCTTGAACTGGCGTTTGAGATAGCAGTCGATGCCGCACAGTTGATATTTGGACGCCCAAACCCTGGCCGGTAAATTCCGCCGGAACCCCTTGCAAGATCCGTCAACTGACTTACATTGCCGATCTCGGGTTCAGATGCAAACACCGTGTATGGGGAGCCCGATTGTGCCTGAAAGAAGCCCGACACCGACCAACCCTGACGTAACCGGCTGTTAGACGTTCCTGATGGTATTTCCCAAAGGAAATTTGTGCTAAACCGGTGGGTACGGTCAAAATCGGAAACCGACCGGTTATTTTCGATGTTTCGCGAATCACCTTGAACAATGAAACCGCTGTTCGGAACGTCCGGCTTACCGCTACCCGCGGTGCTTCCAGGATCACTTGACATGATATCCATCGATTTTGAGAACGTGTATGCAACGTTGAATTGCAGGCCCCGCGACAAGCGTTTAGTTAAGCTAAACTGTCCGCCGTGGTAGTCCGAGCTTCCTTTAGACTGTAATAACAACGCTTCGGGCACGTTAAATCCAAGTATCGGAACACGGGCCTCAAATCCAATGTATGTCCCGTTCGCCGATGAAAGATTTAGATCAGTCGGGTTGCCGGTCGCTGTGTTGGCAAATCCAAACGCTCTGCCTGTACCTCGAGCCCTTGCGGTCGTACCAGCGTTTAGAGCACCGTTTGGAGCACCCGCAGCAAGATAGGCTTGGTTAAAACGCTCGTAGATATGATCGGGCGTGTTCGGGTCGTTGAGATCAAATCCCTGGTTGAGCGCCGTGGCGATTAGCAGGTTTTTGCCCTTTGTCCCGACATAGCGTGCTTCGAACATGAGATTGTTAGCCAACTCATATTGAACGCCAAAGTTCCATTGATGGACGTACGGTGTCTTTAGATCGCGGTCGATCGCGCGAAACTCAAAGGTTTCGGCGATGTTGCCGCGGGTACAGTTGACGCCGGTCGCCACTACGCAGCCCGCTCCTTGCGGGTTCCCACGAGAATCAACAAATACCGGTGTGTTGTCGCGGATCTGATACGCACCGGTCGCGCCCGAGCCGCGAACGATGCGAAACGGCAGCCATTGATTGAGCGGGATATTCGTGGGAACTCCCGAAAAAGCCGTTGGTATCGCGACGTTTCCGCTAGGCACGGTGATCTCAACCTCTCGAAGGAAAGGATAGTTTGAAAATATCGTGTTAATAAATGCCGCGGACGGACGGTCGTAGAATATTCCCCACCCGCCGCGAAGAACAAGCTTGTCATTTACCGAATATGCGACGCCGACGCGGGGTGCAAAATTGTTTTTGTCCTGACCGTTGAGCGTATGCTTGTTAGCCACCTTTTGGGTCGCTGCAATTGCTGAATCGACGATCGTGATCCCTGTGTTGTTGACGTTGCTGGGAACAATGAACCCGCCGGTCGGATTGTCGCAGAGTGCATTCGTGCCGCCCGATGTTGCAAAACATGGTAGATACGGCTTGAGATCAAAGTTGCCGATACGTCCGTCCTTTTCCTCAGGCCACATAAACAATTCGTAACGGAGGCCAAGATTTAATGTAAGCTTTCGGCCCAGTTTCCAGCTGTCGGCAATGTAAAATCCATAGTCTCTGAATTTGAAACTCTTCTCCGTTATGCCGTATTGAGTGTCTGCTTCGGTCGCATTGCCGGTGAGTAACTGTGTGAACGAATCGAACTTTTCAAACTCGGTCGCCTGCTCTTCCGGTAAGCTGGTGTCGTATTGATGTCTTTTGTACTCGCCGCCAAATTTAATGTTGTGATTCCCAAAGATCCAGTTAACATTGTCGCCAATGCTGTATGTTACTTGCTTACGTTTGTTGAAAGAGTCATTTGGCCCGCCGAATGAAAAATTAGCGAGATTATTGCGGCCGATGTAGTGTCCAAGCCGCGTAGTCGAAATACTGCTGTCAAATGTGGACGCCGGATTATCAACCCCGACAAATGCGTTTGTAAAATCACCGGTCGAAAAATCCTCGGTGAGAGCACGTGTATTGTTCAACGAGAAAAAACCAAAGCGGATCTCATTAATAAAGCCCGGCGAAAAGATATGCGTGTCGCCGATCGAGAGGGTTCTGTTTCGGTCGTCGCGGCGGAGCGTCGTTGGCGACACAAGACTATTCGGATCGGGAAACGAATCGAGGCCGGGGAAATTTGCGTAAAACAGTGTGCCACTCAAAGTGTTATTTGAGCTCAATTGCGTATCTACGCGGCCGGTAAATTGGTGCTGTCTAAACAGCGAAGGCTCGACGCTGATGACCTCAGCAAGCGGATTATTTCGCTGCAGCGTTCGCGTAGTTACGGCCGGAAAATTGCCAAATTGGTAACTAGCGGTTCCGGTTTGATCGACGATGCTAAGTGCCCGAAAGTTAGTGATGCTGGGAATGTAGAAACCGCCAGTCACCGGATTGCGTAGGTTAAAGATCTTAAATGCGTGATCGCTGATGTCGCTCGCCAGCAAGCAAGTCGTTCCGACGGCGCAACCGCTAAACTGGTTGAAAGCGGAGGCGATAGCTGCCTTTGAACGATCACTTCCAAGCACGCTCAGGGCGAGCGGAAGCACCGTCCTTGTCCTTGCGGTCGGAACTAATCCCGTATTTGCGTCAGTGAACTGATAACCGGCAAAGAAAAACGCTTTGTCTTTCACGATCGGGCCGCCAAACGTGAAACCGGTCTCGGTACGGTCGGCTTTTGGCTTTTCATTCCCGCTCTGTTCGAGAAAGAATTCGTTCGAGTTGAATTTTTTGTTTTGCAGGTAATAATATGCCGAGCCGGTAAATCTGTTACCGCCCGCTTTGGTCACGAGTTGGAAATTACCGCCGCCGCTGCGGCCAGTTGAGGCGTCGTAGAGCGATGTCTGCAGCTTGACCTCTTGCAGCGTTTCCGGTGCCGGCGAGATGTTATCGGCCAGCGAACCTTCGTTGCTCGTGATATTGGTCGCATCGACGCCGTTGAATGAAAGACTTGTCGATGTGGTACGCGTACCGTTGACCGATGGCGAGATGTTGCCGTTGCCGTTTACACCGACTGGCGACAGCTCGCTCGATACGCCTGATTCTGAACCCAGCAGCCCGGTAAAGCTGCGCGTCGAAGTTGGCGTCTTGGTCAACTGCTCACCTGTGATCTGACGTGAGACAGTGGCCGATTCGGCCTGAACCAACGGCTGGTCTGATGTTACGTCGACAAAAACATCGGAAACTCCGACATCGAGCGTAACATCGATAGAACGCACGACCGAGGCTTCAACATCAACACTCGCACTTGCGGCCTTCTTAAAGCCGTCTTTTTCATACGACGCTGAATATGACCCGACCGGTAGATTTGTAACCGTCCAGCGCCCCTCGTCATTTGTGACGACCGTTCGTGTCAGATTGGTCGCGTTGTTTTTGATCGTAACGGTCGCACCTTGGATCAGTGCATCGTTGGGGTCCTTGACCGTTCCGCTCAGCCCGCCTGTCGTTTGGGCCGATACGTTGATAATAAGTGTAAATATTAGTATTGCTACGCTCGTGAATAGTCGCACCGTTTGGTTCGTTTTCATCATCACTCCTTTGTAATAGAAAGGCGGCCGGTGATACAACTATCTCCGAAAACCGTCTCCCCCATGCCTTCTTAATTCCTTAATTTTTTAAATTTTCTTGGCTGCAAGAAGCAGATTAGAGCGGCGAAGTTAAACGGAAGTGAATTAGGTGTTAAATGAGTGTTAATTCTGAATAGAAGAGCAAGAGTCTCTCCACGGATAAACACAGATGACACAGATAAGAGACCCGGTCTTACATCTGTGTTTATCTGTGTCTATCTGTGGATAAATCTTTTCTTATCTGCATCCAGATGTCGTTGTATTTCCACTCGGGCGGGGGGGTCGTTTCGCCGTGGTGGTCGGGTTTTAGGGTGAGGTCGCCGGTGGCTAGGAGGATGCGTTTTACTTCGGGGTTTTGGTTGGCTTTGGCACGCATGGCGGCGAGGATGAGTTTGTGGTGCTCGCCGGGTGTGGCGGAGCGGTATGGGAAACGCTTGCCGTCGAATGTCACCCAATCGATGCCGAGGGTTTTCATGTTTTCCTCGGCGAGTGTTCCGGCGGATTTTGCTTCGAAGGCGGTCATCTGGGCGACCTGTTCGCGGGTGTATTTCCAGGTTACGCGTTTGTCTTTTGCACGCTCGTCGTCCGGCCCTTCGGGATAGAGCATCATCTGCCAAAAGCCCTCGACGCTCGCGTACCGCTTCCCATAAAGCTCAAACGGCGTCGCCGCAAAGTTCGACAAAATGCCAAGCCCATTCCGCTTCGACAAAATAACCTCCCCCGCTTGTCGCTCCTGCGGCAATATCTCCCACGCGGGTTTGTTGGGATCGTTGATCGGCGCGAACTAGACGGCTGGATAGTCCGCTTGCGTATCATCTACATAGAAACCTTTCGGAAACTCGCGGAAGTAGAATACTCGATGCGAGATCGTATACAAGCTATTTGGCCCAGCTTCCCACTTATAGTTGAATGGCACTGAAACAGACCATTTCTTTTGAAAGAATTTTTCCTGTACCGGAAAGGCTGCGGAGTGTCCGGATGGAATTGGATAGGAAAACGAAATATCTCTGTATTGCCAGTAGTTTCCTGGCTTCCAAGCTTTCCCCTCCGATTCTTTGACGTCATAGAAAATCTCGAGCTCGAAGTCCTTGGGCGGGTTCGGAATAAATCTGGTAATAAGGTCCCCGTTTGGCCGCCGACTCTCCTCTCTCTTGTTTAGAACCTCATTGTGCGATGTATCTGTTGTTTCGACGCTGATCGAGCAACTGGAGTTATTGTGTAGGCGCAATAATGTTGCCAAAGTGGTCTTTCCCTTTTCGTCCTTAACTGCTCTTTGCCCTTGGTATGAAATGTAAAGCGCGGGCTTCTTCGAATCAAGGTACTTACATCCATTCTCGGGAGTAGTTTGAGCACTTAGGAATTGGGACAATCCAAGTACCAACACAAAAAATCGCGTTACCCTTCTCATTACAATATATTGATGGCCTGTCAAGAGATTAGGTTTGTTCATCACCACTTTTCAATTCAGCAAGCATCTCGCCCAGCTTCTCCAGTTTATCGAGCGGGAGTTCGCGGAGGGTGGTTTGGATGTCGTTTTTTTGTTTGATGAGGGTGCGGAGAGCGTGGGTGTCGTGGACGACCGTTTTGCCGTCCTCGCGCCAGTCGAAAAGGTCGTTCGGCGTGCAGTTGAGCAGCAGGCAGAGGCGTTCGAGGTGGTCGGGCTTGATGTAGCCGAGCTGATAATTGAGCCACGAATGCACCGTCTGCGGCACAAAGCCATTCTTGACCAACCAACGATACGGCTCGTCGATCCCACGCGTCTTTAATATCCTCTTAATGTCGAAATAAAGCATCTCTCACCCTCGTTGAAGAGAAAGATAGCACGTTTTATTAAATGTGACCAGAGTTTTTTAGATAGTCACAAGAGACGGATCAAGTGTGTAGTGCGTAGGATGAAATATCACGGGCTTCATCTGTATAGTGTAGTACTTCTTATTAAGTCTTACGTATGTTTTCTCAATGCTAACAAGTTTTTTCTCAATAGTGACGCGATGTAAATAAAAGATGACGTTATAAATGCTAAATGATCGTCGTCACGATCTCGCGGATACTGCGTTGGAGCTCGCGGTCGTCGGTTATGGGGGAGCAGATGGCGACTTCGGCGGCGGCGATGGGGGTGATGCCTTGGGCGATCATTTGGGCGGCGTAGATGAGGAGGCGGGTCGAGACGCCTTCTTCGAGGCCGTGGCCGCGGAGGTTGCGGACCTTTTGGCCGATCTTTACCAGATCGGCGGCCGTGTCGATGTCGATGCCGCCTTCGCGTGAGACGACCTCGGCTTCGGCCTCAGGCCGCGGGTAGTCAAACTCCATCGCGACGAAGCGTTGGCGCGTGGATTGTTTGAGATCTTTGAGTATCGACTGGTAGCCCGGATTGTACGAGACAACGAGCATGAAATCGTCGGGGGCCTCGATCACGGTGCCGCGTTTTTCGATCGGCAGACGGCGGCGGTCGTCGGTGAGCGGGTGGATGATGACGACCGTGTCCTTGCGGGCTTCGACGACCTCGTCGAGATAGCAGATCGCACCGTGGCGAACCGCGGTCGTCAAAGGGCCGTCGTGCCAGACGGTCTCATCGCCTTCGAGCAGAAATCGGCCGACGAGATCGGTCGATGAAAGGTCTTCGTGACAGGCGACGGTGATCAGCGGACGATTGAGTCGATGCGCCATGTATTCCACAAAGCGCGTCTTGCCGCAGCCCGTCGGGCCTTTAAGCATCGCGGGGAGTTTCGCCGCAAACGCCGCTTCGAAAAGCTCGACCTCTTGTCCGATGGGTAAATAAAACGGTTCGTTCGCGACCTTATATTTCTCAACTGCTAGTTCCATAAAAGAATAATGTTATACCATACGATAAAAATATGCTTACCATCACCCAAGCCGAAACACCTGACCAGATCGCCGAGGCGCGTGAGATCTTTCGTGAGTACGAAGACTGGCTGGGCGTTAGTTTATGTTTTCAGGGTTTCGACGAAGAGCTCGCCGGCCTTCCCGGCAAATATGCGATGCCCGCGGGACGCCTCTTACTTGCCTATTCCGACAGAGCTCTCGCCGGGTGTGTCGCCTTTCGCGCTCTCGATGAAGATACCTGTGAGATCAAGCGGCTCTTTGTCCGAGAGCAGTTTCAAGGCCAGGGGCTCGGTCGCATGCTGCTCGAAAAACTTATCGGCGAAGCCCGTATCGCCGGTTATAAGAAGATGCGGCTTGATTCCTGGATACCCAGAATGGGAAAAGCGATCGGCATGTACCGATCGCATGGTTTTTACGAGATCGAGCCCTACAACGAGAACCCTTACGAGATGATCTTTATGGAGCTGGCTCTTTAATTACGTCATGCCCTGCCCAAAATTACCATAGGCCGTCGGCGGCGGCGGGGCCATGTTAAATTGCTGTCCGCTGTATGGGAACACCTGCCGGTAGACAAATGCGTGTGCGATATAAATGATCGGTATCGAGACCAGGATAACGCCGATACCGCACATCAACACGCCCAACAGCACGATCAGGATCTCGAGGATCAGCAGAACGAGGAGCCCCCCGATATTAGCCATTGCCGCCTGAGCGCTAAGCTTGATCGCCTCGACCGGGCCGAGGTCATGCTCCATCGCGAGCGGAATCGCAAAGAAAAATATCAGCCACCACACCAGAGCAAATATCATAACGATCAACCCGACGATCACCGCGACTATGACCAATCCGCTAGCTATTGCTACATCGCGGTCGCCTTGGAAAAAGTCAAAATCACCGCTACGGCCGCTCGCGATCTGGCCAAATCGGACGCCGTATTGTAAGACCTGGCCGATGATGCCGGGTATCGCTTGGATCAGGCCAATGACCATCAGCGGCACAAATTTCTCAAACCCTCTGAACATCATCCCAAATTCGACCGGCTCATTTCGCATCGCTCGCAGTGCAAAAAAATAGACGCCGCCCATGACCGGGCCGATAAGGAACAGATTGAGGCAGGGAATACAACCGGTCAGCACCATCGCGACTACCGCGACGCCGAGATACAAGCCGTAATTTCCCTTGATCAACTCCCAAGCACTGCTGATCGCACCTGAGGCGTCGACGGCCCCGCGTTGAAATTGGATATTAGTCATATATTTGTGTTGAGACGCGAAGATTTTAACTCAATTCCATAAAATTAATAAAAAAAAATGCCCGGATCGGTAGAAAATTTACGACAGATCCGGGCTTTTAGTTGCGTCCGATGTACGGGTCGGGTTATCTAACCGGCTTTCGCGGCAGTTTCTCGTCCATCATCGCTGTTTGGTAGACAAACGCGGCTAGAATGATCGACATCTGTTTCATATCGTCAGCCTGGATTCGGTCAAAGCTGTCCATGTTCGAGTGGTGCGTACGCGAGCTGTACTCGACCTCGTCCTGGATGAACTGAAATCCCGGCAGCCCGATCCCGTCAAATGCCAGATGGTCGGTGCCGCCCGTGTTTGATATCGACAACGTGTTTGCACCCATTTCTTTGAACGGGGCCAACCAGCTGCGAAACATCGGACGAACGCCCTCATTACCCTGCATGTAAACGCCGCGGATCTTGCCCGTGCCGTTATCAATGTTGAAATAGGCCGAGAGTTTGTCGTACTCCGCCAGCTTGGTGAGCGCGAGCGTTGCTGCATTCTGTCCCCCTCCACCGCCGCCAAATGCCGGGGCCGTACCGTCTCCGCGATAGCCAAAATGCTGCCTGACATACGCCCGCGAACCGAGCAGGCCTTGCTCTTCGCCGCTCCAGAGAGCGATGCGTATTGTTCGGCGTGGTTTTAGCCCAAGAGCCTGAATTATGCGGACGGCTTCCATCATCACGGCACAGCCCGAGCCGTTATCTGTGGCTCCGGTAGCCCCGTGCCAGGAATCCAAGTGGCCGCCGAGCATGACGATCTCGTCAGCTTTATCCGTACCTGGGATCTCGGCGATCGTGTTGTATGCGTTCGGGTCGGTGTCTTGAAATTCGACAGCCAGATCGACGGTCATCGTTAGCTTTTCACCGGCAGCGATCATTCGCGACATGCGGTTAAAATGCTCAGGCGTGGCCACAAGCTGTATTGGAACAACCGCATTTTTGTCACGCACCGGAACATTTGGCGTCGGCGTGCCGCCGGCTGCGGGTGGGGGTGCCGAGACCGCCTGTGCTCCTTGGACGAAGATCGTGCCGCCATCGCCTTTGAAAGCGGTGTCGATCAATACGGCGGCTCCCTCTTCGTGCAAAAAACGAAAACGGCGGGCTATGAATTGGAACTGCCCCGCATTACCTGGATTAGGCGCAGGGCCGCTGCCCGCTGGCCGCGGAGCGTTCGGGTCAGGAGCGTTTGCCAAGTCTAAAAGGTTTGCTTCGTTACGGCGGGTGCCCTGTGGTTCAAATTCCGCTTTTAACTCACGAACAGCACCGACCAGCACGATCTTGCCCTTGAGCTTGCCTTTATATTGGTCGAGTTCGGCTTCGTTCTGCGGGTTAAATGTGACGACTTCGGCGGTGTAAGCTGTGCTCGGATCCGCTGGTGATGCAGGTGTTTTAAGCTTCTTAGCCTTTGGGTCAACCACCGGTACAGGAAACAGAATGTTTGTACCCGGCGACCATGCTTTAGGGTATGCGATCAGCGGAAAAGATGCCGGGCCATTGACCATCGCCGAAAATCTTTTGAGCGTCCAGCCGCGGCCAAATGGGCCCCACGATTCGAGATGCGCGTTTTGCAGGCCGTAAGATGCCAGTTGGTCGCGCGTCCATTCGTTTGCGCGTTTTAGCCCAGGGCTGCCGGTCAGACGCGGGCCGATCACGTCGGTCATGTAGCTGAGGGTTTTCATTACCTGCGAACGGTTCATGCCCTCGTCTTTGATCTTATCCATCACCTCTTTTGGCGCTTCGAAAACCTTTGTTTGCCCGAACGTTAGGCCCGGCAACATAACACTGACAAGCAAAAATACGCCTAAAACTTTGCGTTTTAACATTACTGAATTCTCCTGAAAATTTAATTGAATCTTTATGACGAGATTTAGCTATTTATACCACAAACATTTGGGAAATGTTTCAATCTCGCTAAATAGTCGACCAAGTAAGCGTAAACGCGGGCGGCATGTTTTTAAGTACTAGCGGGCTGCGTCGTGAGGTGCCGTAGCGATTTTTCAAAAACTCGCGTAGTTTGATCGCGGGCGGAAGAAAATATCCGTGAGCGTATTGGAATATACGCAGCTCACAACCCTCGTCCATAAACTTTGCGATCTCAGTCAAAACGCTGTCGCTAACCTCTTTTGGCAGTGAGACGAACGGCAGACAGCACACAAGATACCGCACCTTGCCTAGGCCGAGCTCCTGGTGGATCGAATGCGCCTCAGCCGCATTTCCCTGAATAATATTCATATCCGGGAAATTCTTGTTGAGCGTTTTGACGAGGTCGCCGTCGAGCTCAATGCCCAGATATGAGTCGCGGCTGGGAATGGCTCCTGTCAAAAATTTAGTGATTGCCCCGGTTCCCACACCAAGCTCCAGAACGATGTTGTGGTCGTCCGGATGGATGCCGGCAAGCATCTCCGCCGCAAGTTCCGGCGAACTGGGCGCGATGGCGCCAACCTTTAGGGGATTTTTTAAGAATGCTTGTAGGAACTGGAGGTTTTCGTTCATACGTATCCGATCTCGCCGGAATCACTTATCCCGTTTAGCTATCGGAACTTTGGTCGTTTGCCTAGAATGCAATTCTATACCCAGAACCCTCGTTTTGGCAATACCTTTCGAGGAAGCGTCTTTTTATATGACCTTCTTCTTTGCAACTTTCCTCGGCTTTGTTTTCTTAACCGCAGGCCTCGTTTTCTTTGTAAACGCCCCGGGAACCTCGGCCTCGATAAGCTTTTTCACCTGCTCGAGCGTCAATGCTGCAGCCTCATCTACGGTCGCGCGACTGCCATCAGCTTTTTTGGGGATATAAATGATCTTTTTGCCAAATTTGATGATCGGCCCCCAACGGGCATTTTCCAGCGATATCTTTTCGTCTTCCCAGCGTTGTATGTAACGGTTTGCTTCCTTATCGCGTTTTGCTTCGATAAGTTCGTTCATCTCGTCTTGGGTCAGGTTCTCAAAATCATAGCGACGCGGCACATTGATATACCTACCGTCCCATTTGATAAACGGCCCAAAACGTCCCGTGCCTTTTGTGACCGGTTTATTGTCAAACTCACCAACAGGAGCGTCCGCTATCTGTTTAGCTTTGATAAACTCGATCGCCTTTTCCGTGTCCACGCTTCCGAGGTCGGTCCCGCGGGGGATAGAGATGAATTCCTCGCCCCATTTTACATAAGGGCCAAAGCGGCCAATGCTGACGGACAGGTCTTTGCCGTCATACGTGCCCATCGCGGCCTGCAATTTGAATAACGCCAACGCATCTTCAAACGTTATGGTTTCAATGCTCTGTCCGGGCGGGACTTTTGCAAATCTCGGTTTTTCCTCTTCGTCCACGCTACCGATCTGAATGATCGGGCCGTAACGTGCCATGCGGGCAACCACCGGTTTGCCGCTTTCCGGGTCATTACCCAGTATCCTTTCGCCTTTTGCACGTTCTGCATTTTCGAGTGTGTTATCGACGTCCTTCTTAAAGGGCCCGTAAAACTCCTCGATCATTTTATTCCACCGCAATTTACCAGCGGCTACTTCGTCAAACTCTCCCTCGATCTTGGCGGTAAAGCCATAATCCATGATGTCGTCAAAATGTTGCTTGAGAAAATCCGTCACCACAAGGCCCAAGTCAGACGGGAACAATTTTGATTTTTCTGCACCGGTAGTTTCGGATTCTTCACGCTTACTGATCGCATCATCTTTTAATACCAATACGCGAAAAACCCTCTGCACCCCCTCTTTCTCTCGCTTTTCTACATAACCTCGTTTCTGGATCGTGGAAATTGTCGGCGCGTAGGTGGACGGACGACCAATGCCGAGTTCTTCTAATTGTTTTACGAGTGAAGCCTCGGTAAATCTCGGCTGGGCACGGCTAAACCGTTCGGTTGCTCTGAGTTCAAACAGCGGCAATGTTTGCCCAACCGTCATCGGCGGAAGCAAACCTTCGGATGATTCTTCCTGTTCGTCCTCGTCTTTATCTTCGCGATAGACTTTTAGAAATCCATCAAATTTCAACACCTCACCCGCGGCCGTTAGCTCTTCTTTGTTCGTTGAAATTTCTATTTTGACCGTGGTTTTTTCCAGCTCAGCGTCGGCCATTTGCGATGCCATCGTTCGTTTCCAGATCAGCTCATATAACTTTTGCCATTCCGGGTCATTGATCGTCGTGGCGCTTGTGTAGGTCGGACGGATCGCTTCGTGAGCTTCTTGTGCGGATTCGTTTTTGTTTTTGAATTTACGAAACTGCTGATATCTGTCGCCGTAAAGGGCGCTCACGGTTTTCGTAATGTCGGCAAGAGCTGTATCGCTAAGGCTCACGCTGTCGGTACGCATATAAGTAATATGTCCGTTTTCATACAGCTTTTGGGCGATCTGCATTGTTCTTGCCACGCCATAACCCAGTTTTCTTGAAGCTTCCTGTTGAAGTGTTGACGTGGTAAATGGCGGGGCCGGAGTGCGTTTACCGGGTTTAACACGTATATCGGTGACTTTGTAATCAGCCGCGACACATCCCTTCAAAAATGTTTCAGCACCTTCGGCACTGTCCTGTTTTCTTCCCTCGGCTTTGAATGTGACAGATTTTCCGGTTATGTCGTCGGCGATAAATAACCCTTCGATCTTGAAATGGCTGACTGGTTGAAAGGCGTTGATCTCGCGTTCTCGGTCGGCAATAAGGCGTACCGCTACACTCTGCACACGGCCGGCGCTCAGGTTTGTGCCGCTCGCACTGATCTTGCGCCATAACACTGGGCTTAATTCGAACCCCACGATGCGGTCCAACACGCGGCGAGCCTGCTGTGCCATCACCAAGTTCATATTCACCGTGCGAGGATTCTTAACGGCCGCTTCGATCGCAGGTTTCGTGATCTCGTGAAACACGATCCGCTTGGTCGTTATCGGGTCAAGGCCTAGCACCTCGCACAGATGCCAGCTAATTGCTTCGCCCTCACGGTCTTCGTCAGTTGCGAGCCATACTTCGTCAGATTTTTTTGCCAAAGACCTCAGTTCGCTCACGACCTTTTTCTTGTCGTCAGAAACGATATAGCTGGGCTGAAAATCATTTTCGATGTCGATGCCCATCCCGGCTTTTTCCAGATCGCGGATATGGCCAAAGCAGCTATTCACCTGAAAATCTTTCCCGAGGATCTTTTCGATGGTCTTTGCTTTTGCAGGACTCTCAACTATTAACAGGTTCTTTGACATATTCTGAAAAAAATACGCCAGCACCTAAATTTTTGTGCTGACGTTTAAGACTTCTAGCATCTCGCTCTTGAGCTTGTCAATGCGAGGCCAGGGATATAACTAGATTCCGGCCAAATTTACGATCGGCATTCGTCACATCCGGCGGGCATAATGTTTTCCCGGTAAAACGCGTATCAGATCGCGGATATCGAGGGCGACGAGGGCACTGTTAAGATCGCCAAATGATAGCCCTGAGGCCTCAAGCAAAGCGTCGATATGCGTTGATTCGTCCGCTGTCAGAGCGTCCCAGACCTTGCGTTCATTGTCGGTCATATCCGCCGGAACAAGCTCGGGCTGGCGTTTTGCATCCTCGGCTTTTTGCTCGTCGATCTTTGGCGGCAATATCGCTGCCGATATCTCGCTCGGCATTTCGGCGACGATGTCCTGCCATTGCTGCACGAGTTTTGCTCCGGTCTTGATGAGGTAATTCGTCCCAAAAGAATTTCTGGATGTGATATTGCCCGGAACGGCCATCACTTCGCGGTTCTGTTCCATCGCGAGCCGCGCCGTTATTAGCGACCCGCTCCGCTCGGATGCCTCGACGATAACCACACCATGACTCAGCCCGCTTATGATGCGATTGCGGTATGGAAAGTTTTCCGGTATCGGCGGCGTACCAAGCGGAAACTGCGTCACAACACATCCGCCCGCCGCTATTATCTCGCGAACGAGGCCGTTGTTTTCCTTTGGGTAAATGCTGTCGAGTCCTGTTCCCATCACGGCAACGGTCTTGCCCTGACCACGTATCGCCCCGCGATGTCCGGCAGTATCGATACCGCGTGCGAGACCCGACACGACCGTTATCCCCCGCGAAGCCAGATCACGCGACAGCATCTCCGAAGCATTTTCGCCATATGTCGAAGATTTACGCGATCCGATCACACCGATACACGGCTGGTCAAAACACGCCTGCCAATCGCCCTTGACATACAGTACCGGCGGCGGATCATCGATCTCACGCAGAAGCGCCGGATAGCTGCCGTCATCGAGTATCAAAATGTCACCGCCAAGCTCTTTGACCCGCTCGAGCTCATTCGCCGCACGGTCGTAAAACTCCCGCTTGATAATGCTGTCGATCGTCTCCGGCTTTAGCCGCAAAGACTCAAGCTCCGTCCGCCGTGCGTGAAACACCGCATCCGCCGAACCAAACCGCTCAAGCAGCATCGTCGCCGCCCGCGGCCCCACACCGGGCGTCATATTTAAGGCGATCCAATCGATCATCTTTTCATCGTTTCACTGACTTAATAATAAGGTAACGAGCGTCGCCCGGTTTGCGATATCGCTGACCAAAATATGCTCTTCGAGCGTGTGTGCTCCGGCACCGGCGATCCCAAGCCCGTCCAAAACCGGCAAACCCAACGCCGCGACAAAGTTTCCGTCCGACCCGCCGCCGACCTGCGCTTCGCCAAGCTCGTATCCAAAACCCGCACCGATCTCGCGGGCCCGTTCAAACAGCGCAACTACCGCATCCGTTCGTTCAAGCGGCGGACGATTGATTCCGCCCGTCAAATCTAATGAAACGCGGTTGTCGGTCGCGGTCAACGATCTCAGCTCGGCATCGATCCGGTCAACTTCGTCCATCTGACTAAACCGCACATCGATCTCGCATTCGGCGTGTTCTGGAATGACATTGGTCGTCGTCCCGCCGCGAAATGTGGTGACATTTACCGTCGTGCCGATGTCAGGGCGGGCAACCGCGTGAATATGCTCGATCTGGCGGGCAAGCTCGGCAATTGCGTTAGCTCCTTTTTCTGGTTCGAGCCCTGCATGAGCTGGCACTCCGTGAGCTGTGAGCGTGTACATTCCCGTGCCTTTGCGGCCGGTCTTAACGCGACCATCCGCTGACGGTTCAAACACCAGACACTCGGCCGCATTGGCAGCTTCGCTCTCAACAAATTCCTGCCCGCTGTGGCTCCCAACCTCTTCGTCGCACGAGAGCAAGATCGTGATCGGCCGCGCGGGACGTATTCCGGTTACTGCAAAAAACCGCAGCGTTTCGAACATCAGCACAATACCGGACCGCATATCAAAAATGCCGCAGCCGTAGAATCTGTCACCCTCGATGCGCGTTGGATTCTTGAGATTTGTGCCAACCGGATGAACCGTGTCGGTGTGGCCGAGTAATAGAGTATTTTTCCCATCACCGGGAAACGCTCGAATTATTATATGTTCTCCGTCTGCGACCCCCGCGCGTTCAACTGTCAGTTCCGCTCCGGTCGCAACGGCGGCCCGCTCTATCCAATCCGCGACCGCGCGACTCTGCGTAGCATCGTACGACGGCGCCTCGATATCGACGATCTCGCGGATCGTGTCGACGATCATCGGCTCGCGTTCGCGAAAATACTGTAGCGTCTCATGTGGAGTCATTCGATAGAGAGACTAAAAACTAATGTCGGTAATATTATTGTCGGCAGCATATTTACGGGCTTCGGCCTCATCCTTAAATGTCCGCACGACATCGTATTCTCTCATCACCATCTTGCCGTCGATCATAAAACTGTACATCGGCCGCGCCGAAACCTGCGTAGGACATAGATCCAGCAATGAGATCTCGAGCGTCTGTTTGACCGAGCTCGTGTGCGTCACCGGATACATGACCTTGCGGATGATCTTGCACGAGATCGCTTCGGCGGTTGCCGGTGTAGCAAATGCCTGATTAAATATCTCGCCCATCCGGTAGCCCGCAAGGGTCAGTCTTTCCTCGGCGATCTTTAGCCCTTTTTTCTTATATTTATCCGACGGCATTTCCCACCGTTTGAGGTCTGCTGAAAAAACATCATTCTGGGCGAGTGTCAGGCTTTCCTTGGCCCAAGACTTGGGATCAGAAATTGCCAGACGGCTCTGCATTTTGTCGAACGGGTATTTTTTCATGAACCCTTTGGCAAGTGGTTCGAGAAAATCGATATCACATTCATTTTTTGTGTTTGGGATGTTGCGAACCACGATCGAATCCCAAAACCAGTGCAGATTTTCCTGTTTGTCACGCGGAGTGTCTTTTGGCGTGAGCGAAAAGGTATTGCCGCCCTGATCTCCCTTGGGTTCGGTGTCGGTCACACGAGCCGAAGTATGCAGTGGCTGGTGAATGTCGCCGATCAGATGCTCAAGCCAAGCGATCGCCAGAGCTTTTTCACTGTCAGGGGCCTTGCTGCTGATCACTTTGACGAATTCGTCGATCCGGGTCAGAGCCTGGCCTCCATCGTCAGGAGCCTTTAAATACTCGATCTTGCCGTTCCTTGATGTCCAAAATTCATCATCATAATGCCAGTTGGTCTTGTGATATTTTTTGTAACGCACGTCAAATTTGCGGTCGCGAATGGCATCGGCCCATGTCGCCAAGACCATAAAGTAATCCCGCTTTCGCGCGTCCGCATTTTGCGACCCGTAGGGCGTATAATACGCTGCGATATTCGAATCTTCGGGCGCCTCCTGCAATATCTTGAACACGCGTTCGCGAACCTCTGGTGTCATTCGCTGCCACGCAATATATGCCGTGATCTTGTGACCGCTGTCATCCCACGAAAACGCGGGCATCGCCGCACCGATCAAAACCACAAATACGAACAGCCCTCGCAAAATCGGTCGTAACATATTTTTATTAACTCCTGAATCTTTTTCCACGATTCTATCGAATATATCAAACAAGAGAAAGGTTTTGCCCCCGGTGCAAAAAATATTATCAAACCTTTTTGCAAAATAGCTCATCTTATCGCTGCAAAGCTTTTCCACCAAAGCGTTCTAAAACAAGGGGTGGAGGAAAAGAAAAAATATGCAAGCGGTTTTGGAACAAAATGTGGTCGCCGAACGTGTAATAAACAGAACAAATGGTTTGTTCGGCAAAAAGATCGGTGTGTTGGTCATGCTTTTTGGCTGCCAGCACAGGCAACTGACCCGGCCTTTTACAAATAGACAAGGATCTTATCGTGCGTGTCTTAATTGCGGAGCACGAAAAGAGTTTGATATAAAAAGTTTTAAGACATTGGGGACGTTTTACTATCCCCCGTCGGTGTCCTCGCGGCCGTAACTGTTCGAGGAATTCATAAAACCTTCATTTATACCTACCAAATGAAACCTACCGGGTGCGGCGTTACAAAAAACGCCGCACTCATTCTTTTAAACGACATATTTTCGCAGAAACATCTCTTGCGGCGGCGAGGTAATATCGGTTAAAGTAACTGGCCAAAGGAGATATTCTATGATCAAGAAATTGATTCTGGGCGTTATCGCCCTAATAGTGGTTGTTGCCGCGGTATTGTGCGTGGTCGTGGCGATGCAGCCGGAGGATCTTAAGATCACGCGGTCCGCGACATTTAACGCACAACCCGACAAGGTTTTCGAACAGATCAACGATTTTCACAAGTGGGAAGCATGGTCGCCGTGGGCCAAGATGGATCCGAATATGAGGACTACCTATTCCGGCCCGGCCTCCGGCGTCGGTGCGAGTTATGCATGGGTTGGCAACGACGAGGTCGGCGAAGGCAAAATGACCATTGCTGAAAGCAAACCTAATGAAACCATCAAGATAGATCTAGAGTTTATAAAGCCGTTTGCCAGTAAAAACCCAACCGATTTTGCCATAAAATAAAACGGCGAAAAGTCCGACCTGACGTGGACGATGAACAGCAAGAAAAACTTTCTCATGAAAGCCATGTGCCTGGTCGTGGATATGGATAAAATGATCGGTGCCGATTTTGAAAAGGGCCTTGCGCAAATGAAGCCGATCGTGGAGGCGGCACCAAAACAATAATATGAGCGACACAAATATATCAAAAGGGGCTAAGATCGGCGGGTGGATAATAAGCATTTTGCCTTGTCTGCTGCTGTTAATGAGTGCGTCGATGAAATTTATCCAGCCGACGGGCTTTGACGAAGGGGTACAGCACATGGGTTGGACTGCCGAAAAAATGAAAGCCCTCGGCATTGTCGAACTATCCTGTACGCTGATCTATCTGTTCCCCAGAACGGCCGTGCTCGGGGCGATTCTGCTGACCGCTTACATGGGCGGAGCGGTCGCAACACACGTCCGCGTCGGCGATCCGTTTTGGACGCAGATCCTCGTCGGCGTATTTATCTGGGGCGGCCTCTATTTGCGTGATACACGCATCCGTTCACTCATACCACTAAGGGCAAATTAAGGATCGGTGCAGAAGCCCGTGCGTGAGCAAGGGATTAACATCCACGTTGAGCGTTAAGCCCTTGCTCACGCGCGGGCTTCTGCAATAGATATTAGAGCCGCTTTCCTTCACGGGAAGTGGCGACCAATTTCTCAAACCGCGATCTCTTCGTCTTTTCCTGCTTCGCACTCATTACCCAGTAGATCATCAGCTTGTGAAAGCTTGGCGGCAGAGCCTTAAAGAATTTCCACGCAACTTTATCTTTCTTAAATTCTTTCACCAATTCCGCATCCAGCTCTTTCGGCGCATTCTCATATGCATAAACCCTCGCCCGGTCATCTTTCTTTTTCTCATACGCCGCAAGCCCCGCCGGGTGCATTAGCCCTTTTTCGATCAGCACCGCGACCTTGTCAATATTGATCTGGCTCCAAATGCTCGTCGGCCGCCGCGGCGTAAATCGTATCGTGTACGAATCATCATCCACCCGCTTTCGCACCCCGTCGATCCACCCAAAACAAAGCGCCTGATCGACCGCCTCCGGCCAAGTCATCGAAGCCTTACCACTCCCAACTTTCCAAAACCCGACAAGCAACTCCTTTTCGCGCGCATGATTTTCCTCAAGCCAATCCCGAAAATCATCCTGCGTTTTGAAGAACTGTGGTTCCGGCATAATTATCAGTCCGCGTTTATGTGTATTCTGGCACACATTAGATCGAAAGATGAACTGTTAGACTGAGGCTAAGCGGGCAGATATTTCATGCCCCCGGAGGTATTTATGAACGGAATATTTGGCGGATTCTTAAACATTATCGATTCGATCGGCGGCGGCATCTTATACATCCTGATCGGCGGTGCCGCGTCCAATCTCGGTGCCGTCACACGATTGGTCCGGCTCGTGATCGGTGCGGTCATTTTCGGTGCGATCGTCAGTCTCGGTATCTATCTCTACGCACCCGATCTGGCGTTTCAAAAGATCTCTTTCGCAAACAGCACTTTCCTAAACGACAATGCGATACCAATGATCTACGTCGCCCCGGTTGCGGCCCTCGTTTTGACGGCCGTGCTCGAACTGCTAAGTTTCGCACTCGAATATAAACCTCAAAGATCGGAGAAAAAGATCCGTGAAACGAACGATCTGCGCATCACACCCGACGTCGCCGAAGGTGACAAATATAATAGCGTGGGGTGAGCGAAGCGTAACCCGTCCGCCCTGCGGACTCAAGAATCGCAAATCCTTTTTGTTACTGATACGCTATTAGTAGTATTAGTGAGGAAAGTCGAGTCTATATTTTGTTGCGGAAATTTCGTGTGCTTTTCTATATAATAAATGATAGTATTTTGTGTTCAAGAAAACACAAGCTACTAACCGAACTCCGAAGAGGGGGTTGTATTGATGAAACCAAGAATATTTAGACAAGTGTTAGTTTACACTCTGCCCATCGGGAATTATCGGTCTATCCCCGCAGCCGTAAACTCAACCGCGCCGATGATTCCCGTGCCGAGTCTCCGGACGTTTGAGCACCCCCAAACCATGTCTTCTACTACGGGTTTTGTTAGTACTTTTATGGAGCCGGTGTATGGCTCCAGCCTTGGGACAGAATGTCCTCCCGAATCGCCATCTGTCCCCCCGGCTGAACCCCCGCAAGAATAAAATTTCTAGTCGATTTGTACACGCTTGAGAGTCTTTCACTTTCAATAAGGGCGTGTAGCAGATCATATCGTTTCATTATTTGAGGTGGAGCCGTTCCGACAGGAACTGCGAGCAAGTCTGTTGCAATATCGCCCCCGGGATGAAACGGTACTAAGTTTTCAAACTCCCCCTCAAAATCTAAAAATAAATTCCACATGGCTGTTTCGAGTTCGGGTTGCGGGTCAGAAACCTTTAGTTTTAAATCATCTCGGGCCTCTTTTCTGTTTATAGGGTGACCATGGAAGAAGAGCTTCGAGGCCATTGTCTCAATAATCTCAGCAATCACATGATCATCCTTGTCGCTCATGTGCGTCTTAAGAATTTTACGCGCTATCATTCTTGATTGCAGAATAAATCTTTCTACGTTACCTAATGCCAAGGGATGAACATTATTCACAAGAATTTCAATTGCTTTAATTAATTCATCTTCGTGTGTAATTCCGACAGTTGTCTTAATAAATGACACATACGCTTTGACGTCTTCAACACTAATACCAAGACGTCTACCGGATCCGTCGGGTGCGATCGGATTGTAATCGTTAGATACCGTGGGATCGATAGGGCCGAGTTCCGCAAACGGGTGCATTAATATTTCATCTGCCCCAAGAGCCAACAACGTCGCGGCACTATATGCACGATAGGGAATTAAAACCCCTATATTGGAGGCATACTCGCGGAAAAGAGAAATTAGCCGCCAAGGTACAGTGCCTTCTCCTCCGTTGCTACACAAGAAAATGTCGAGTTTATCAATTGGTCGGGTGGGTAAAAGGGCTAATTGCTCGAAAAAATTTCGTACAGAGTCTTCGGCTATTTGACCCGGCACATTCGGCCTAAGTGTTTAGCCGGATTCTCGGCCGCAGATACACGCCGCAGTCTTGGTCCACCTTGGTCCATCTGCGAGCAAACGCGATAATTGAGCTGCCTCAAACGCGATAATGCGTAGAATTTCGTTTTGATTGTATCAAAACTTTTGGCGTAGCAGATCTTACCTTTTTGACTGGATCAAACCTCGATTGCTTGGAAGTTGTAGTCTTTGTCATTAAAGTCTTCGTTGCGTGTCATCTGGACATCGGAAAGGAATCTCATCTCTGACTCTCTCGACGGTGAAAAGCTGTCGTCTCTCCATATAAATGTCGAGCCCGGATAATGCTCATCGTTGAACGCGACGGCCGTATCGTACTCCTCAGTGATGCGCGACTCAAATGATGGCTGGATACCTTTCTTTATAGTGCTTTTGCTGCGGGCTTTGTAAGCTCCGCTGACAGCTGACGATGATAGCACACGTTTGTTGTTCGACGAAGGCTGTCCCCAATTCGGCTGAAAAGGAAATATGTTTGAGCCGGCTGCATTCTGCTTCCACAGCAGGTATTTCATCGCGTAATATTCATAGATGTCATGCCGCTCAGTATCGCTAAGAACGCGGTTGTAGATCATTTGCTCGACAAAATGTCCTTTCCATTTACGGCCTGCCGTTGCGAAAACGTCCCACCCGACATCTAATTGAGGCAGCGAAATACCGCTTGGCAGTTTAACTTCCAAAAGGCCAAAAACACCATCGACCGGAGCCGCCAAACTTGCATTTGCAAAAGGAACGTCATTTTTTCGGTAAATAAAATTAGCACCGTACCCCGTATCCGCGAAACGGGCAAAGCCATCGTCACCGATCAGGACATTGCCGCCGCTACCGGACAATAATGCCCGGTAATCGTCAAAAACCGCATCCTCTGCACTAGCCAAAATGAATACATGCTTAGTAGCTAAAGACGCCGTTGTTACGCTTAAGGGATTGGCCGAGCCATCAAAGTACCAGCCGTGACGCCCACCGATCACGTCAGCCGTCAGCGTCGGCGGATCCGTCCCCTGCACGAGATGGAGTCCATTGCCAGAATAGTCGTTACAAAGCCCGTTGGTCGAAACACCAGCCTCATATTTATGCCAGGCCAGCAGCCCAGATCTGGGTATCCATTGTTCTATCGCACTCATATTATTTGTACACCGTAAAATCAGGCCATTCCTGTGCCGTAAATGTCCGCTCGTCAGCTGATGCTTCGCTTGAGCTGTCGTTTGATTCGAGGATCAGGAGCGGTTTATCGGTCCAGTCCAGGAATTCGACATCGATCTCGGCCCGGTCGCCGGCGAGCACCGGGAAGGTCTCGGGCATGCCCGTAAATTCAAACCTATATTTACTGTCAACGGCACGTTTGACCAGATTGTCGAGCGTCCGGTATGCCTGATGCAGGCTGCAGTTGTACAGCTCGATCGCTTCGCCGTCGATCTTACGGCCGGCTAATTCGATGAGGTCCGGCCGCTCGATCAAAATAGGATCTATCGGACTCTCCAAATACTGCGAATCGATGTCGCGAACGTGAGCCTGCCAGCTGTTACGCAGAGCGGTTATGTCCCTCGGCGTGATCTTCAAACTGCCATCGACGATGCGGTCGTTTGTAAACGAATAGCTTGATGACGAGAGCTGCTCCACGCAAAAGAATCTAAGCTTTCCATTGACCTCCTGCACCGTCGAATTACACAGGTTCAATATCGTGCGGACCGCGTCGTCGAGCCGTGTCGGGCTTGCGAAAAATGGATGGGTTTCGTATCGCGGGCGATCAACGGTTTTCGGATATAGGGCCCGGTGCGAGATCACTTCATTATCCTGGCTCGTCGATTGCCATTTGAGCCGCAGCTCGGCGGTTGTGCCCGTCGTATGTTTCCACTCGACCCTGATGTCGTAATATGTGCCGGCCGTCAGAGCGATCGTCGCCGAGTGCGTCCCGGTCGAAGACCATTCATCGATCAGCGGCGTCACCAGCCCGTTGACATAGAGCTTGGCACCGTGCGTGTGCGTCAGGTAAAAGGTATAGGTCTCGGTGTATTTGGCCTTTATGTAACCCTCAAATTTCGCACTGAAATTGTCCACATTGACGCCGACGCCTGGTGATCCTGATGACGACGCAAACTCAATGACCGGATCGATCCGCTCGCTGACCAGCGTGTCAAAATCCACGCCGTTATAGAGGCTGGTCGAGAGGCCAACGCCGTCAAAATCCGGAAGAGCAGTATAATCGTGACTGATATTTCCCCCGAGAAAATCCCGCCAGTCGCACCACGCTCCCCAGTCTATTCGTGTCAGAGGGCGTCCACCGATCCTCGTAATGAGATCCGCGACCTCGCGGGCTGGGCTTGCGGAGTAGGCAAAATCGATCTCGTCACCGTCCGCGTCATAATCCGCGATCTGCATCGTACGAAAGATGCCGACCAGACCCTCGGGCGGGTTGGCTTTAGTATCAAATTCACCGGTGCCGCTCGCGAGCTCGGCCTCGATCCAAGCGTTGCCGCTGTGCGGCGTATCGGTGTTAAAAACAGTGCTTTGGCCCTGCACCGGATCCGTCATCCCGACCGATTGCGTGCCGGGACGAAAGATATATTTGTTCGATTTGACTTCCAGCCCGTTCCACCAGAGCCCCTCGCAACCGTCCCACGGCCCGCGTCCGAGCATCTGCTGCAGAGTGATGACATGCGTCGGCGACGAGCCCGTAATCTTCGATTTAACGAGGTTACCGGTCACCAGATGCTTGCCGTACGCCACTGCGTGAAACAAGTTCTGGCCGTCTTTTTCTCTTAGATGATTAACCAGCGTCATTTTCTAATCCAGTATTGGCAGTTTTGCATTGTGGCAAACAATGTACAGATCCGGGCGGCTGCCATAGGCATAAACAAAACCGCTCTCAAGCTCGATCCACACAACGTCACCCAGCTCGCGAGTATTAAACGATTTGGAAACCGAATGATCTATCAGGCCTCGATCGGCGAGTCGCAGCAGCAGCAGGGCATCCCCATCTTTTACTTCACTGGCTCTAACGCCTGTCGCATGCGACCTGTACGGAAAGATCGGATGCGTAAATGACGAATAACCCTGGACACCTTTGGCCGATGTCACGCACCAGATCGGCTGGTCGCGAATGATAGTCGCCTTTTTGACTCTCTCAAAAACGCCCGTCAGCGGGTTATAGAGCCAGTCCTTTCGTGCTTTGATCGCTCCTGCACGCTTTGGCAGGATCTCGCCATTCGCTCCCAGAGCAGGCAGCCATTGATCTACACGCGGACAGTGGATATGTCCCCCGCCGCCGCCGCCGCCGCTCGGCGATGTCGGGGCCTGCACATCAGGAAATTCCATCCCGCCAAAAGCATATTCGTGCGTCTCGTCGTCACCGGCGTCCGTCTTCCCGGAGCATCCGTCCGGCGATTTTCTTTTTTTGTTACAGGTCGCGACAGCACCGGCATATCCGCAGCGATCGCCTTTGTACGGCAGCTGGCAGTTTTCAGCGAGCGTGTCGGCCGCAACGCAATATCCCGCGGCAACCAGATCGCTCAGGATCTCGATCTGCGAACCTTCTTCGGTCAGATCTCCCGGCACCAGCTGGCCGCGAAATAGCTCTTCCCACACGTCATCCAGCACACCGTTTTCGTCACGGAAAAATCGGCCGACGACGGCGACGGCCTTGACCAGGCTCTCGTCTGTGATCGATCCGCCGATGATCTTATCGACGTTTTGCAGGATCGTGGTCACGCGGTTTACCTGCGAATTGATCGTCTGCTTGATCTCGGTCGTCGATCGCAGATCATCGGTGCGGTCGATGCCGTCGTGCGAGAACCCGCCAGCCATCGTCGTGAAATACAGCGGATCCTCCGTCACCGGATAGATATCAAGCGTCATGTGGGTCTCACAGCTCGCGAGATCCAGTAAGTCCTGCAGATCTGTTGATACGCTACGACCCACGTTTACCTGTTTTTATTGCACCGTTTGAAAATCCGTCATTGACAACATTGACCAGCACCTTACGGCCGGTATCCGACTGTGCCGCGACCTGAAACATTCCCTGCGCATCCTGCTCGATCGACACCATGATATTGATCGGCTGCTCCGGCCCCATCATCACCTGTGTCGAAGACGAGGTTTGCACGCCGCCGCCCGCATATCCCGGTATTCCAGCCGGTTTGAACACATCGGCACCAGCTGCCGCGATCACACGTCGTTGCTGGTTAGGATTGAGCACCATTTCGCCATGAGCGAGCATCGCGGGTATCGTATCGCGGCCCGTCCACTGGCCGCCAAGCATGCCGTTATAACGCCGAAACGCCATAAACGCCGGCGACATATAGACACCATTCGCAAACTCCGGCAGCATCCGTCTCTGACGCTCACCCGCGGCTCCGGCAACATCCGCTGCCGCCCGCAGCTCGGCCATTTTTTGGGTTATGATCGCGTCGATTCGCGAGACATCTGCCAGAGCGATGTTGCGCGTTTTTTTGTCTTTTAGCGAGTTTGCCATCTGCAAATAGACCGATCGCACCTGCTCACCCAGAGCCGTGCCCTGAGCGAGTCCCGATGCCGGATCGAGCCGCAAACCCTTAACATCGCCGATGATCGTGTCAAATTTTTTGAGCTGCTCAAAAGCATCGATCATCCCCTGATTGCGGATCTTTTCTTCTCTCCGGCGACGGCCGATGTTGCCAAATAGCTTTGAGATCAGACTGATGCCGATACCGATCAGCCCGCCAAAAGCACCCGAACCGAGAAATTTCTTAAACCAACTGCGGCCGTCGACGATCACATTTCCTGCGCTATCGAGCGTTCCCGATCTGTCACCAAAAATGCCCCTTATCGTGGACAAGATGCCGCCTCCGCCCGTGCGGCTTCCGCCATTAGCTCCGCCGCCAAACAGTCCGCCGAGTATTTGCTGCAGAAACCCGCCCGAACCGGCACCCGATCCCGTGCCGATACCGCCGCTGCCGTCCGGATTAAACACCGGCGTCCCGCCCGGACCATTCGTACTCGACGAGCCGCCAAACAGACCGCCGAGGACCGTGCCTATTATCCCGCGAATACCGCCACCGCCCGCTGACGCACCGCCCGCACCGCCACCGCCAAACAACTGCCCGAGATTCGCGAGCATCTTCTTAAAGCTATTGACGATCCGTTTGCCCAGGCTTTCCGCCGCTCCGGTTGCGTTATTCGACGAGGCAAATATACCGGTCGCCAGGCCCTGTCCGATAAAGATACCGATATCGTGCATGACTTTTGACGGCGAGCGGATGATCATCAACTTACTGATCGTGGACGGTATTAGCGAGACAACATATTTTGACGCCGCCACCACTTCACCGGCAGCGTTTCTGATGCCGTTTGCCAGTCCCGTGACGATCTGCCTGCCCAGCTCCGCCGCCTGCTGCAGCACCCAGCCCTGCAGGTCCCAGATACCTTGAAACAGCAATTTGACGGCCCCGATAAGGGCTGCCGTTCCGGCATTCATGATCGAGATCCAGATGCGTGCCACGGCTCCGAGGATCTCTTTTGTCGCCTCCCAAGCCTTTGACCAGTCGCCGTTCATTACCGACAAAAATAGCTTGATCGCCGAGCCGATGATGCGAACAACGCCGATGATGATGTCGTGGATCGCTTGCCACACTGCACCGGCGACGATCTTTATCGTCTCGTGGTTGTCCTTCCAAAACTGCACGACGGCGGTCCATATCGTTTTGATCTGGTCAGAAAGCGTCTGGACGATCTGCGTTATCTGCTCGCCGTTTTCCTGCCAGAATTTTCGGACCTCAGCCATCACATCAGCGGTCAGCTGACGGATCGCAACCAGCGAAGCTTCCCACGCGGACTTTACTGCTGCCGCGACGACGGCCGTCAGATCTCGGATCCCGCCAAAATTCGTTTGCCACGCCAGATACAGTGCCGCGGCGACGGCTGCTAGTTGAGCAATTCCCGCAACGATTGCCAGCAAGATCGGTCCGACGACTGCCATTCCGCCCGCCGCGGCTACGGCACCCGCTATCGAACCGACCACCGAGACGATCGTCCCGATGGCACTTATCAGACTGCCCGCGATGATCAGGATGGGACCGATGGCTGCGACAAATGCCACAACAGCGATCGCCGCCATCTGCAGCGAAGGATCGAGCTTTTCAAACTCCGCACCCAGCTGACCCGCAAACTGAGCGGCACCCTGCAAAAACTGCGTCAGCGGAGCCTTGATCACTTCGTAGATCGTGATGCCCACCGTCTCCATCTGCGATTTGAAACCTTCCCACGCACCCGACAGTCCTTTCATCCGGGCGTTTGCCAGCTCCGCAGCGGCACCTTGAGCGGTGACGGCTTCTTTCATTTTGTTAAAACCCTCGGTCCCGGTCCTAAACAATATCTGTGCCGCACGAATGGCGTCCGAGCCAAATATTTTATACAGAGCTGCGGCTTGCTGTTCGTCGGTCAGGCCCTTGAGGGCGGTCTCAAACTGGCCGATGATCTCCGGCATTTGCTTCATCTTGCCCGACGAATCAAATACGGCAACGCCCAGCTCCGTCATTGCTTCGGCAGCTTTTGACGACGGGGCCGCTAGGCTCTGGATAAATGTCTTTAAGCTGGTACCGGCGTCCGAACCTTTGATACCGGCGTTTGCGAGTGCTGAGATCGCAGTCACCATATCCTCGATCGGCATCTTGGCCGTCGCAAAGCTCGACCCGGCCTGCTGCATTGCCAGAGCGATATCCTCGACCTCAGCCGACGACGCATTTGCCGCCGCAGCCAGCAGATTTGCTATGCGCGTAGTTTCTTTTGCCTCTAGGTTAAAAGCGTTGAGAGCGTTGGCAGCGATTTCGGCGGCACGGGCCTCGTCGAGCTGGCCAGCGGCTGCGAGCTGCAGCACACCCTTTGCGGCGTCCATCGCCTGGGCGGCGGTCAGCCCGGCCTTGCCCAGCTCGGTCATCGCCAGAGCAGCATCTTTCGCCGACGTGGCCGGCAAAGACAGATCTGCCCCGAGCTCCTTTGCGATCGTTGCCGCTCGCTCCATCTCGTCGCCGGATGCCTTGGTCACCGCCTGAAATATGTTTAGGGCTTTTTCGTACTCGCCGCCTGCTTTGAGTATTGCGGCACCCGCTGCAACGAGCGGAGCGGTAACGGCGACCGTGAGCGAGGTCCCGACGCTTCGGAGCTGTCCGCCAAACTGCTGCATCATCGCACCGGCAGCTTTTAGCTGATCACCGACCCGTCTGGCCTCATCCGTCACCCCTTTTATCTCAGACTTCGCCACAGCGGCACCGGCTTTGGTGCCGCGAGCATCGATGTCTATAGAGATCTCAAGATCAGCCATGGGCTATATGTTCGTTGTTCCTACTGAAGCAAATACATTATTGTGAAATGGAGATCGCCAGCCCCGGCCGGAGTCCACTTAACAACGATGTCTCCGGTGGCCGTATCGCCTTCTAAACTTACGGGCTCGCGGTTTGACGTGACACCTTCTCCGACCAGGACGCCGTCCACAAGATATGACGATGCGACGGGAGCCACAATTCTGGCCACACATGGGGAGCCCGGTGTCGTCGGATCGTATGACAACATGGCGGAAGCTATGATCCGGATACCGATCCTTATGAAATCGCCGTGAAATGGCCCTGCACTGTCAAGGTTGCTAACCAACGCGGTACCTGGCGAATAATTTCCACCCTCCACCGGTGTATCGCCGACATATTCTCCGTGAATTGAATTTGGTGTTGCTGGCATATTATTTTATAAACTCTGGAGCCAATGCCCCGTAACTGATGACGCAAACCAAGCGTCGGTTAGAAATATCAATGAGATCCAACTACCGTTCGCATTCGAGAAGACATAACCACCATTTCCTCCGACCTTGTCGCCCACGACAATCGTTTGGCCTGACGGTGCAATGACCTGTATCTCGAAGCCGCTTCGAACTACAAATGAAAATTTCGCTCCATCCGCCGCGTCATCCGGTAGGGTGAAGTAGACATTGGCGGCCTCGGATGTGAAGATCGTACCGGCCTGAGCAGCCGTCAGCGTGACGGAACTTTCCTGCGTGTTATCGACCGTCTCCCCGCCGCCGCCGATCGGCGAACCATTAACCGTGACCCCGTTAACAGCGGTTATATCGAATGTCTGAGTGTCGTCGTTTGCGACCGCTTTCGTGCCATTACCAACATCATCGACATCACCGATCGCTGTGACACTGTTCTCGCCCTTGATGCCCATGTTCCCATACGACAATCGAATGCTGTCTATTAGCCTAAAAGCCGCACCGTCTGCGGAATCGAGGGATGCTGAGCCTGTTCGGTTGTTGTAGAGAACGTCCTCACCGTCCTTCGTCGGCGTGCCGGTCAAGTTAGGCGAATCGAGCGGGGCATAATCAGCCAACGCCGACGCATCAGCCTTGTCGCCCACCGTCGTAGTCAACGCCGTGATCTGTGCCTGCAAATACCCCAACGCCTGCAAAACCGTATCCGTCGCTGCGATAGTCTGACTCGTGACGAACGAAATACCCGTCAGCACCACCGACAGCACGCGGGCAGCTGTAAAATATTCGTTCGTGCCCTCGGCGATATGCGTTGTCGAGAGCGTCACCGCTCCGGTCTGCCCGTTTACCGACAGTACCTGATCGGTGTAGTCGGCTTTGAACCAGTTCGCGGCATAGACGGTGGTCGAGGCATTGTCCGTGATCGCGATCGCTCGATCGTCGATGTTAAACTGCACACCGCCAACGATACCCGCAACCGAGACGATATACGACGCTCCGGCCTGTGCGGTGCCGCCGCCCGGAAACGTGCCCGCCGACGCATCCCACGAGCCTTTGAGCACCACAGCCGCATCCAGATTATTGACCCTCGATTCGATGTCATCGAGATCGACCGCCTGCGTGATCGAAATATTATCGAGCTTTGTCTTATTCGTCGCCGACAGCACCTTATTCGTCGTGCCGTCCGTGATCGTGTCAGCGGTTTGTGTGCCGGTGTGATTCGCCCGAGCTTTGGCAGCCGTAATGTCGGTGTCATCCGCGATCGTGCCGTCGCGATCGGGAAACGTATAGGTCCGAACGGCCGTCGCGGCATTGACCAGGAACGACTTAAACGTGCGGGCCGCATTCCAAAAATTGATCTTTTCCAGCGTCTTGCCGACATACCCGCCAGACACGTCTTTATTGGCCGCAGCTTCTTTCAGAGCAATGGCGTTACCGAGCGTTGTCACCGCTGCATCCAGCTCACCCTGCGTAGCCATATCAACCGCAAAGCCCGGATTTGGAAAGCTGCCGCTCAATACACCGCCCGCTCCACCGGTCGGCGGTGCACCCACAACCGAAACAACGCCATCCTCATCGATCTCCAGCGTCACGCCGTCGATCATGATATGGCCCAGCTCATCGACCGACGCCTTAGCTGCAGCATGCGTGTTGACCAGGTTCTGCAGAGCAGCCATCACCGTCGCGAGCGGCACTTCGGTCATCGGATTTTGATTGATCAATGCATCGAGTGTCGTCGCGGATCCATACGCGACATCGACTGTCACGGCTTCGCCGCCCGGCATCAGTATCGAATAGCGGATAAACGCATCCTCGATATCGAGCGTGTACAGATCCATCGAAAACGCACCTTCCTCATCCGTCAGAGCGGTAATCGCCTGCGTCGAAATAACAACGCCGTCCGCCCCAAAAACGGCGAGCGGGCTAGCATAGATCGGCTTTGAAACAAAAGGATTCCCAGCCGCGTCCTGAGCGATACCGGTGACTGTTCGAGCTAGCAATGTGGGCATATTATTTGGGTTTAGGTTTCAGCTTTTCAGCTCGATTCCGGCCGCGTCTCAGACCCTCCAGACAGATCCATTCGGTTGGCGTCAATCCATCCGGATAACTAAACCGTCCGCCGTCTTCTTTGACCCCGTCGAGCTTTGCCGCCAAGCTCACAAATTCGACCAGCTCAGCAGCAATAAACTCAGGCTTTGTGGCTTTCAATTTACAGCCGCCGCATACCACGGCCGTTTCCTGATCTGCATACTTGGCCAGCGGTCCCTTGTCGGCCGACTTTGTATCACCGCATGTCGATTCACCCGGACAGCTCTCACCTTCATTCAGATTGATAGAGTCAAAATAACTCCCAAAATGCGAGGCAAGAGCGTCACTCAGTCCGACAGTTTGACCGTATAAGCCTCGACGACTGCGTTGACCACATGTCGTTGGACCAGCGGATCGACATGAGCGATAAATACCGCACGGTCCTCTTCTGTCCAGGCTTTTCCTTCGACCGTCGCACCGGTGATATTTACCAGCCACAGCGCATAAAATGACATCGCAGTTTTCAGATTCGACCGCGAGACAAATTTCTGCCGGCCGCGTTTGCCTGGCTTGATCTCGCCGTTCGCCGACTTGCGGCGGTACATTTTCAACTCCGATTCCGTAGGAGGACGCATATTGTGCAGCACCGTAAAATCAGGTTCTGCACCGTTGCCGATCTCCTCGAGGACGGGCACCGTTTCATGATCAAGCTCAAAATCTTCGTCAACGTAAACTTCACGCTGCAGCAGACCTTTCAGAGCCTCGGCTTTGTGCTGCTCCATCATCGTGCCTTTAAAGCCGGTGACATCGATTTTGATCAGGTCAAAGAGTTTGGCGTCGATCTCGTCATTGAGCGTCGGATCGGGAATAACAAACCCGCCATCCTTGCCCATCGGGACCTCGACCTGCATCTCCGCCTCGCGTTCCAAGATCTCGTCAGCCGTTGGCCGGCGAACCGTCGCCACACACCCGCCGTGCAGAGCGACATTTGTCTTGGTCCAGTCGAGCGGATAATCCAGCCCGCTGTTCTCGGGACTCCCCTCCTTGACAGGAGGGGTGGCAGCCGCTTCGGCTGACGGGGTGGTAGATTCCGCCCCAGCTAAAGAAGCCGGCACCTCTGGGGCAACCGGCTGTGATGGCATTTCTAAAACATTTGGTTCGTTCACGATTACTGATCTCCTTCTGGCGGTGTGCTTTCATCCTCGGACCCGCCAGCGTCCTCAGACTCAATGAACTCAACGGACTCGTCACTCACGACTTCCGCCAACGGTGTCGATGTCAGCGGATGCGGCGGCACAAAATTGACCTTTTCACCTGTCCGCTCCTCGTACGCAGCCTTTTCCCGCTCAAAATGCTCGCGGGCTGCATGTTCTACCGTCCCTTCCACGATTTCGACCGGGCCGTCGCCGGTGCTCTCATCTTTCTTTTTTCGTGCCATATTTCCCTCAACCGACAACTGAAAACCGACAACCGACAACCGACATTAGACCAGTGTCGCGGTAGCATTGCGGACCCGTCCGGTGATCGTTCCACCCGAGACGGCATCTTGAAACGCCAGCACGTTGACCATGATCGCGGCATCGCCCTCGTCCTCATCCGGAGCGACGGTCTCAAACGTAAAGCTTGGTACGATCACCTCAAACTCATGCCGGTACGTCGCGTCGATTAGCGGCCCGACGATCTTGAATTTGAGATTGGTAAAGGTCTTTGCCTGGATCGATTTTTGCCAGTTCGTGAGATCCACAAAATCAAGCTTCATGTTGATGGTGGTCTCATACTTGCCTCGCGGCATCGATCTGACGTGAGCACCGGAGCCGGTCGTCGCGATCGTCTGGATAGTGTCTCCGATGCGGCGTTTGTTCGTGCGGATATTGTTCTTATGCTCGACCATCCACTCGATGAGCGTACCGAGCGTCGAGAGATTGATCGTCGCCGACGCGTCATCAACATAGGTGACCGCCGTGCGGAAACCGTCCATGCACGGCGTTGCCGCAAGTGCCGGCAGGCTCGATAATCCGTGCGGCGTGGTGACCTTGCCGCTGCCGACGATGTTCGCATCATACTGAATGCGGTCCGACCCCTTGCCCATTAGCTTAAAGCTGTCGGCCATGCAGCCGTGATAGAGAAAGCTCGCGACATCCAGCAGCGACACCATTCCGAACGACGGCAGGATCGAACCGACCTGCGGACTCAAGATCGCAAATTCGTGATCGTATACGCCGGTCGCGACCAGCGTATCGGTTACCGAGCCGCCGAGAGCCCGGCGAAAGATGCGTGCCGGTACGTCGGTCTCGGCATCGTCCGTCAGCTGGTACTGCGGCGGTGCCCAATAGGTTTTGCAGACGTGCGAGGGAGCGTTTCGCCCTGCACGATTGCCGTCATTTCTCGACTCGAGCTGCGGCAGCGAAAAGAACCCTTTCTCAGTCGGGATAAAGCTGTAATTCGAACCCGTCGATTCCGCCGTGTTATAGGTGCCCTCGACCGTCTTTGAGATCCAATGCTGTCCGTTTTCTATTAGCATATTGTTTGTTTTTTAGCAGCAGATATTTACTTTCAATCCGCAATTTGCAAAGTGCAGCGTTTCTTCGCCGCAGTTTATCGTCGTGTTCTGCTTGACCTGCAGCAGTTCATGCTTTTCGATCTCGTCATCGATCCCGAGCCTTGGGCTGGCTTTTAACCCGCTGCCGACCGCGTCCAGGATCACTCCGACCTCATCGTCCGAATTGTCACCTTCTTTCCCGGTCCTAAATCCGTAAAAAAACCACAGGTCGTATGACCATACCGGCCTTTCGCGTCCGCCGTGTTTCCACTCGGTTGCGATCGCCGATCGCTTAATGATCCATCCGTGCCGCGAGCTGCCAAACAATCCGGGCCACTCGGCAAGATCATGAGAAAGAGCGTTCCACTCGTAGATCACGGCGTCCGTGTCCGCCTCTCCGATGATCCCCTTGATCGCGTGTCGTACTTCCTGATCCGTCACCATATCTCGGATGTCCTATGTGAAATTCAAAACAAAAACCGCACTCGTAAACGACCATGTCCTCGTCGCCGAGGATATTCTTGAGATAACATTCCGCATAGAACCGCGTTCCAAAGGCCCGCTTGTTCGTACAGCTTTTCTCGCGTTGTTTTTCACGTTTCGTCACCTCTTTCTAAAGCTCCCCTCCTTACCAAGGAGGGGTGTCACCGCTTCGGTGACGGGGTGGTTCTCTCACTACCGGCTACCGGCTACTTCCTGTTGCAGCATATTCTCCAGTGTGGGCAAACTCTCCGTCGCCGTCCTTTCCCACAGCGGCCTCGCCGCCATCCGGCTGGTCCCGTCTTCGAGCCATAGCGCGTACCCGACCGGCGTTCCGATCTTCGCTTCGAGCATGTTGGCCCCGAGGATAGTCTCGATCGATCCCGTCAGATTACTCGAATCGTTAAATGGCGACTCGCCCGGTGCCGATGCCTGATGCGTCCGACCACCTCGCCTATAAACACGACCAGATCCAGGCTCACTCAATCTGGCTCTTAATTCGCCCTGGATATATCCCGCACCCTTAACGACAAATCGCCCGATCGCGGCCTCCAGCTTCTGAAACAGCTCCGGAGTCTTATCCTTGACTGTGACCGTTATCGACATCTTTTTAAGCTCCCCTCCTTACGAAGGAGGGGTGGCAGCGTTTCGCTGACGGGGTGGTTCTCTCCCCCTCGATCACTGCTGCTGTCCCTTCAACTTCCACACCAGCGAATTACCGATCGGCTTTTCGACCTTGGTTATTTTCCACCGGTCCTCGCCGATCACCACCGCGACGATCGACAGCATAAAATCTTGCGAGGTTTTCCAGTCCGCCTCGGCCTCGATCTGAAATTGCCAGGCACTTGATTCAGCTCCCCGCGTTCTTTGCCCGGTCGTCGGATCCACACGAAACCCTTTCCAGTCCGTGTCAAATGTTCCCGCGATCGCCTCACCGTCTTCCGGCGTCGTCGTATAAACTTTCAAAGAGCTGTCGCCAAACAATTGCTTGCGGCGTTGATTGATGGCCCTGAGCCTAATCGCTGAAGAAACTTTCGCTGACATCTGTAACCTCAGAGAATGCCGTCATTTGCGGACTCGCCGCACCCGAGTATTTCGCAACCATCGCCTTACAATGCTCAAACGCCTGATTGCTCGACATCCTGTCACCGTCAAGATCAGTCGAGACCAGATCCGTACACCGGCCCATCTTCCAGGTCCAACCCTCGCGGGCCGCAGCTCGCAGGTTATATGTCGCCGTCCACTCTTCATCAGACGGCGTATATCCGTCCGCATCCGTCACGCTGTACTGCGTCAGCAGAGCGTCGATCTCCGATTCCGACAGCACCGGCTCCACCGTCCATGCCGTCATCGCCTTCAATCGAGTTTTTGCAACAGAATCCGGCATCGTTTTTCAAAGCTCCCCTCCTTGACAGGAGGGGTGGCACCGCTTCGGTGACGGGGTGGTAGATCTCCTACGCCTTTAGGCCGTTTCTTCCGTCGATGCGTCAACGCCGTCATTCTGAGCAAGAGCGTCTTCGTCCGAGTAAAGCCGCTTAACATCGTGATCATTCGACAACGCAACAAACTCCTCCGAACCTTTCACGACCTCAGTTTCCGACCCATCCGCCAGGACAAACTTGACGACCATGACCGTCTCAACGGACTCCGCAAGCTTCGCGTCGATCAGAGCCTGGATGTCCGTATTCTTGGCGTTCCCCTTAAATTCCAGCCCCAGTGATTTTGCCTGAGCAACGATCTCCGCCCGCGTCGGCTTCGGAGCCTCGGAAACTACCAATTCTTCAACGGGCGGATTGATTGCGATTTCCTTTCCGCCTGGTCCGTCGATCTCTGCAAAGGTTCCGTCTCCCGTCATGAGCTTAAAAGCGACCGTGCCCTCATTGCATGAGAACTCATTGCCTTCGCCGTTCCTGAACCAAATTTCTTTTCCTGACATTTTTTTTGACTCCTTCAAAAGTTATGCGGGGCGGATCGGCCTAGGACTTCACCGCCCCTCTCTCGGGTTGTTCTTATACAAATTTTGGCAGCCGGTATACGCGGAGCGTGACTGTCGGTGAGGCACCGCCCGCGAGCGTGACGTGCATTTCGCCGGCGTCCGAGCCGTTCTGAAGGAATTGGGACGCACTGAACGGGCCAATGATTCGTTTGTCGGTAGCCGTTCCCGAAGCTGCCAATGCGACCGCAAGCGATTTCGACTGGATAGCCGGAGGATTGTCACCGGCGACGAACGTCAGCGTTGCAGCCGCGTCATCCGTATTGATCGCCTCAATGATCACTCGATCCAGACCTTTGCCTTGCAGGTTGATCGGCACCGTGCCTGCGGTATCGAGCGTAACGACGGCTGGCTGATTGATCACACCATTCGCCGTGCATTCAGTAATTGTGATTTCTGCTGGGTTTGCCATAATTTTATATAGGGTGCGGGGCGGCTCTCATGGCCGCCCCGACTTGGTTGTGTCGTCGTTGGTTGATATTTATGAAGCGTTGTTGACCGTCGCGACACACCATGCCTGCGGACGGATCAGCTTGCCGCCGTAAACGTGCAAGCCCTTGACGCCGTTACCGAAACGTTTCTCTGGATCGTAGGTTTTGACCTTAACGATCTGCTCGGCGTAGCTGTAACCCATCGGGTGGCCGGCGATGACCTTGTATTTCGTGCTCGATGTATTCGGCACGTTATTCGAAAGCAGCACGTCAAAACCCGCTGCGCGTCCGACACGGCCGTTGACCAGTCGCTGGTCAGTCATCGCGGTACCCGCCGAAACGAATCGCGAGTCCTTGAGCAACGCACCTTCGAGAAACGGCGGGATGACGACGAAACGGCCATCGGTGGGTATGTCACGCTCGTCGAGCTTGACCTTCATCGCGATCAGCAGCTCGTAAGCTGCGTTTGACGCGAGGCCCGCGATCGGAGTCGTGTCATCGCCGATACCGGTGTCGGTCGGAGCATAAACGTAGCTGCCAGCGACGAACTGATCGGCGAGGTCTTTAAGCTTATAGCCCGCACGACGCATCGCTTCGTCCATCACATTGACGTTCTGCTGAGCCCGGTCGATATCGTCAACGATGAAGTTGAAATATTTCTGCTGGTCGATCTTGAGCATCTGATCAGCGTCGTCCAGGGTCTGCACCGTCATGTCTGAGTCTTTGGTGTAATCCGCGACGGTGATCTCACCGATAGTCGCGATTTTTACCGAGTCACCCGACTGCGTGATCTCGCCTTCGTATTCGCGATTGACCACATCCGCCTGGCCGTATACCAGAGCCTTCTCGAGTGCGGCAAGCAAACGGGCCGCCCAAACTGTTGGAATGAAATTCAGCATATTGTTATAGTTGTTTTAAGACCGGCGTAAATGCCGGTGATGGTGCCTTTAGTCCTTCGAATCAGCCAGCACTTTTGAGACCTCTTCCCAATTCTCATTGATCTCCTTCGGAGACATTTTCTTTATCGACTCTTCCGTCAATTTTCCGACGCCCTGGCCGCCAGCTCCGCCACCGGCACCGGCGTCTATACCCTCAGCGGGTTTTGGTTCGCCAAACTGATCGGCGTAGTCCGTTTTCAAACCTGTGACTAGCGTTTCGAGATTCTTGATCTTCCCGCTGTCGTCAAATTCCAGATCGCCCGACACAACCTTCCACAGCAGCTCCGGCGAATTCGATCCGGCTTTTTTCAAAGCTTCGACAGCAACGTCTTTCGCATCACGCAGCCGGTTGCTGGATTTGAGCTCCTCATTTTCTTTCTTGAGCCGCTCGTTTTCGTCGAGGTCTTTTTCCTCTTCAAACTTTTTCTTAGCAGCAGCTTCGGCCTTGTCAGCCGCAGCCTTTTCGCGGGCCTTCACTTCGGCCTCGGTAAAAGTCTTAGCGGGTTTGCCTTTGCCCTTACCGTCATCGCCATCTTCCTCAGTGGCTTTTTCCGCTTCGGCAGCAGCAGCCGCATCCTCAGCAGTTTTTTTCTCATCAGCGGCCTTTTTCTCGGCTGCAATTTGTTCAGCGGTCTTTTTCATTTACACGGACTCCCAGACGGTTCTTTCGCCATCGATTGAACCGAGATTACGACACCTTAAATCCCATTGAAACGGCATTTTGCGAGATTTGCTCAATTTGCGAGATTTGCTTATTTTGCTGATTTTGCGAGATTTCCAAACGAAAAAGCCTAGCCGGACGGCTAGACCTGCGTGTTTCAAATTTCAAATTTCAAATATGAAATTGATCTTATTCTGACTACTGACTACTGACTACTTGCCGGCGAGGATCGACGACAGCGGTTTGGTATAGATCGACCTTCCAAATTCCTTCGAGTTTTTCCACCCGACAAAATCTTTCAGACCTACTTCGCCCCGGTCAAACGCGGCAAAAGCATCACGGCCGAGGATCTCTTCTTTGACCTCATCGCTCTGCGCGTCAAACCAGTCAGATCCGAGCGTCCGCTTTGGGCGAGTGACGCCGTCGATCACAGCGATCATCGTGCAACGGCAATTTACATGCTGCGGAAACATCTGATCCGTGTCGTAGATCGTACCGTCCAGAGCAAGGCACGCCGGGCAGGTCCTCGACGATTTGGCGGATACCCATTCCCAGCCGGTGATCACGTCTTTGTTTTCTGAGAAAAATTGACGGGTTGTTTCACGCCGGACGCGGTTGACCTCCGTGCGAGCAGTTGCCAACGCTCGCTGACGGGTAATATCTCCCGCAGCTTCCAACCGTCGTCCGATCGTGCGAAAATCCGTGCCGGTTGCCGCCGCTTTGATCACTTCCGATCGAAGAGCCTCGACCACGTCCGGTGCCAGCTTCGTCCGGTAATACGTTACGATCGGCGAACCGTTGCCCATCATCCCGACCGCATTCTCGACCGTTCGCGGATTCATCAGGCTGCCGATCTGTCCGGGACCGGCGATCAGCCTGATAGATTCCGTCGCCTGGCTCACCGCGATCAGCATTGCCGCCGACTGCTCGCGGCTGGTGATCCGTGCGACTGTACCGCCAAACCTTTCGATCTGTATTTTGACCTGATCAATAAGCTGCTGCAGCCGACGCTCACGCAAAAACCACGACTGGTTGATCACCTCACCCGCCGCTTGCGCTGTCTTTATTTTGTTTTGGAGTATTACTATCTGCCGCCGCAGCGAGACCCTGACATCTTCGTACGCCGCCAGCAGCTCGCGAAAGGCAGCCTCTTCGCGATCGATGATCCGTTTCCGGTGTTTTTTAAGCAGGTCATCAAGAACTGACATTTGGTTCGACCGGGTAGCCGGCGAGCTGGACGAATTCGTGGAACGAACAACCGTCGTGCGTGCAGACTAAACTCGGCGATAGATTTCCTTGCACATCGATCGTGTGAGTGCAGCCTAATCGCAGATCGCAGCTCGGGCAGAAAACGATAACGTTATGGCCCTGCGCGTTATTCTCCGCCGCGTACATCCATTTCTTTATTTCAAAACCCATATTCGTGTAATTCGTGGCTAAACGTCTTTCTCTTCTGGCGGCTCATCGTCCCCGAGATCTTCACCGGCGTTGAAAGCCTTCGCTGCTGCCGCCGCTGCGTCAGCCTTGAGCTTTAGCATTTTCTTGATATCGTCCTCGCCATAACCGTCCTCCGCCCACAGCACTTCGTCCGGGATCCCGAGCGTTTGTTTCGAGATCAGGTTTTGCAGCTTCTCAGCTTCGCCGAGCGGTGCCGGATCCTGCCATTCTGCAAACAGCCGGATCTCCTTCCCCTTGCCCTCGATCATCAGAGCAAACGCCATCAGGTCTTCCCACACCTGGCCAAAACCTTCCATCCGGTCCCGAACCTTTGAGAGAAATCTCGATTCGAGCTTTTCGACAGATATACCCGACTGCGGAAACGTCGCACCGGTCAGCATAAAATAGTGCATCGGCGTGCCCGTAACACAGGCGATGTCGGTCCTAAATCCGTCCTTGACCTTTAGGAAACCGTCGAGACTCGCTACATCAAAATCGCCAAACTTTGCCATGTCGCTTTCGTTCATCCACAGCCGATCGGCTCCTGGGATAAACGGCGATATCGGCTTGCCCTCATCGTCATATTCGACCTCGACGCCCGTCGCCCATCGCTGCGGAAACGCCGAAAACTCCATCGCGATCATCATGTCGAGTATCGATTTGTTTAGCGCGTCCTGCAGCGGCATCGCATCCCGCAGCTCCGAGTTGCCAAACGACCCGACCGACGTATTGTTTGCAAAGTGAAAGATCGGCACCACATTGTACGGATTCTTGATCTTCTCACCGCCCTCGGTCCCGCCGTTAAATGCCTCAAACTTCTTTTCCTCGGGTATGCCGCCGTCTGTCTTTTGCTTCGTGATGTACCGCT
>JBGTII010000167.1:0-6994 GCA_041745735.1 Pyrinomonadaceae bacterium
AAAAAGATCATCAATAACCCTAAATCGACGGTCGAAGAGGTCGATGCAGCAGTTATAAAGTTGCAAAAGATGCCGCGTGACGGCAGCCCGATCAGGGTACGCAACCGCTGTTCGCAGACGGGACGCACCCGCGGGTACTTAAGGAAATTTGGCCTTTCGCGCATTGCGCTTAGAAAATTGGCCCTCGAAGGCCAGATCCCCGGCGTTGTTAAATCGAGCTGGTAGAGTTTAGAGTCCCGCCTTATTTTTGGCGGCAGAATACTTAAGTGGAGGCCTGCTGAAGCAGGGACTCCAAACTGAGTTTACGGAGTAAAAGAGACATGACAGATCCAATAGCCGATATGCTAACGCGAATTCGCAATGCAATTGCAGCGAATCACACACGCGTTGATATCCCGGGCTCAAAGTTAAAGATGGAATTGGCCCGCATCCTCAAAGACGAGGGCTACATCAACAGTTTTACGACCAAAGGCGAAGGCGTTAAATACATGATCCGTGTATTTCTTCGGTACGACGCCAAAGGCGTTTCGTCGATCACGCATTTATCGCGTGTGTCGAGCCCCGGACGACGTGTCTATGTCGGCTCGGACGCGATACCTAAGGTTCTCGGCGGCTACGGCGTGAATATCGTTTCGACGTCGCAGGGACTAATGAGCGGAAAACAGGCCCGTCAGGCACACATCGGCGGCGAGATCTTAGCGGAAGTTTATTAACAGTGAATAGTGAACAGTGAACAGTGAATAGTTTTTCACTCGTCACTCGTCACCCGTCACTTGTCACTAGAATATATGTCAAGAGTAGGAAAAAAACCGATCTCGATCCCGTCCGGCGTTACCGTGACGATCAATGAGTCGGAGATGGAAGTCAAAGGGCCGAAAGGCACGTTGCGTACCCCGATCCCAAAGGGCGTCAGCTTTAAACAAGAGGACGGCACACTTACGGCGGAGCGGGCGAGCGACGATGTTGCGGCGTTTCACGGACTGGCGAGAGCATTAGCAAATAACGCGATCGTTGGCGTGACCGAAGGGTTTACTAAGGATCTCGATATCGTCGGCGTTGGTTACAAGGCTGATGTTCAGGGTAAAAAGATCTTGTTTGCACTTGGATATTCGCACCCGATCGATTACCCGCTGCCCGATGGTGTTGACGCCAAGGCAGAGCGTGTAAATTCAAAGACGACGATCAACCAGTATCAGACGACGATCACGTTGAGCGGCATCGACAAGCAGTTGCTTGGACAGGTCGCAGCCGAATTGAACCGTCTGCGTAAGCCGGATGCATACAAGGGCAAAGGCGTGAGATACGCGGATAAGTATTACAGATTGAAACCGGGCAAGACCGGTAAATAGTTCGTAGAGTTCCTTGAGTTCGTTGAGAAAATAGGTTCTCGCAACTCAAAGAACTCAGGACTCAGTAAACTCGGAGAGTTATGGGACAGAAAAGCAGAGCAGACATCAGAGCAGGTGTTCATAGCCGCATTCGTAAGAAAGTTCGCGGTTCGGCTGACAGGCCGAGACTCGCGGTTTTCCGCAGCCTCAACCACATCTACGCCCAGGTCATTGATGACCAGAGCGGCACGACGTTGGCCACGGCATCGACTACCGAAAAGGCGCTTGGCATAAAAGCCGGCGGTAATGTCGAGGCGGCAAAATCGGTTGGAAAAGCGATCGCCGAGCGTGCACAAAAGGCAGGTATCTCGACCGTTGTTTTTGATCGTGGCGGATATCTTTTCCACGGACGTGTCAAAGCGTTGATCGACGCCACCCGCGAAGCCGGACTTAACAAGCACGAGGCAGCACCTGCAAAGGCAGAAAAGCAAGAAGGTAATGATGAACAATAATAAGAAGATCAATCCGGGCGGTTTGCTCCTCAAGGATCAGCTGATCTCGATCAATCGAGTCACCAAGGTCGTTAAGGGCGGTAAGAATATGTCGTTTGCGGCATTGGTCGTCGTAGGTGATGAAGCCGGACACGTTGGTTTTGGAACAGGAAAGGCAAAGGAAGTGCCGAACGCGATCAAGAAAGCGGTCGAAGCAGCTAAAAACAGCCTCATCCGCGTGCCGCTTATCGATGGTACGCTGCCACACGAACTGATCGGTAAATACGGTGCAGGACGCGTTTTGCTCAAGCCGGCATCAGAGGGAACAGGCGTTATCGCCGGCGGAGCCGTGCGTGCAGTATTGCAATCGCTTGGCGTTCACAATGTTCGTACCAAGATCCTTGGTTCGAACAACCCACACAACGTCATTCGCGCGACGTTTAACGGCCTAACGAGAATGAAGGACCCGCTCGAAGTTGCAAGATTGCGTGGAAAGCAGGTGGAAGAACTTGGGTAAATATCGAATTTCGAATATCGAATGATGAATCTCAGAACTGATTCGGAATTTTATATTAGATATTTGAAATTTGAAATTGAATTATCATGGCAAAGAAAACAGAAAATTCGGAAAGTTCGCAGATCAAGATCCAGTATTACAGGAGCATGATCGGCTACGCGAAAAAACAGAAAGAGATCGTCAAGAGCCTGGGCATCACTAAAATGAACCAGACGGTTGTTCGCCCCGACACGGCGGCGTCACGCGGCATTGTTGCAAAGATCCCGCATCTCTTGAGGATCGTGGAATAAATAATGAATGCGGTATATAGAATGATGAATACACGAATTCGTCATTCGAAATTCGTAATTCGACATTAACGTTATGGTACTAGCACTAAATAATTTACGTCCGGCAAAAGGTTCGACGCATAAGAAAAAACGTATCGGTCGCGGTCCCGGTTCGGGAACCGGTAAGACTGCCGGTAAGGGCCACAAGGGCCAAAAATCGCGTTCGGGCTATAGCCAAAAGATCGGTTTCGAGGGTGGACAGATGCCTTTGCAGCGTCGTCTGCCAAAGCGCGGCTTTACCAATATCTTTAAGAAACAATGGATTGAGATCAGCCTAGCTAAGATCGAAGAGAGTTTTGCGGCGGGTGACGAAGTCACGCCGGAAATTTTGCACGAGCGCGGCCTGATCAAAAAAGCCAAGCACGACCTGGTGATACTGGGAACCGGCGAGGTGACAAAATCGTTAAAGATAACAGCACACCGCTTTACCAAGACGGCTAAGGACAAGGTAGAAAAGGCCGGTGGAACTGCTACGGTCATCGAAAAGTACAAAGAAGCCGAAGCGGCTTAGTTGGCGTGAGACCCTTGCATTTGAGATCACGCCTGCACGGCGTAGCTCATACCTAAATATATGGAGAAGTTTTTTGGCGCCGTTCAAAACATGTTCAAGATCCCCGAGTTGCGTAAGAGGATACTCTTCACGCTCGGGCTTTTGGCCGTGTATCGCTTTGGTGCCCACGTACAGGCACCGGGGATAAATTCCGCGCAACTGGAAAGGGTTTGGGGCGAAGTGGCGGGGACGCTGCTTGGAGTCCTCGATCTGTTCTCGGGCGGTAATTTCCGTACTATTTCGGTGTTTGCCCTTGGTGTGACGCCTTATATTACAGCGTCGATCATCATGCAGCTGCTTCCGACCCTGTCTCCTGCGATGAAGAAAATTCAGGAAGAGGGCGAGGTCGGACGGCAAAAGATGAACCAGTGGACACGGTACGCGACCGTCGTACTTTGTGCGGTTCAGACGTTTTTTGTTTCGACGTGGCTGTCGCGAAATCAGATCATTCCTGATACCTGGTGGGCATCAGCGATGATCGTTGTCACGCTTACGACAGGTACGATCTTTGTGATGTGGTTGGGTGAACAGATCACCGAACGCGGTGTTGGCAACGGAATTTCGCTGTTGATCTTTGCCGGTATCGTTATTGGCCTGCCAAACGGCATCATGCAGATCTCTGAGCGTGTTGGATCGGGCGACACGACACTTATCATTGGTGTCGCATTTCTCGTCGCTGTAATGATCGCACTGATCGCTTTGATCGTGTATGTCGAATCCGCGCGGCGAAATATCGCCATAAGCTATGCCAGCCGTAAGGTGGGTAATCAGACATTTCGCGGCCAGGAAACGGCTCTGCCGTTAAAGATCAACATGGGCGGCGTTATCCCCGTGATCTTTGCTTCGTCAGTACTCGCGATGCCGCAGACGCTATTTTCGGCGTTCCCGGCTGACCCGGCAAACCCTGATTCGGCGTGGTCAAAGGTATATACATTTTTCCAGCAGTTTCATGGCGGCGATCCGTATTACGAACTCGTATTCCTGTCGCTGATCGTTATTTTCACTTTCTTTTACATCACGATCATCTTTAATACGGATGAAGTGGCGGACAATTTGCGTAAGCACGGCGGATTTATCGCCGGGATTCGTCCGGGTGCTCCGACGGCCGATTATCTGAACGGTATCCTCACGCGACTGACGACGGTCGGTGCCATCTATCTGGTGTTGATCGCCTTTATACCGCAGGTTTTGTTGAGCGGATTTAAGGTCGCACGTCTGCCGTTCATTGGCACGGCGGTCGATAATTTTCTGACCTCGACATCGGGCCTTAACTGGATACCGACAGGTCTGGGATACCAATTTTTCTTCGGTGGCACTTCACTTCTGATTCTCGTCGGCGTGGCGATGGATACTGCGGCCCAGATCGAAGCACAGCTCGTGATGCGTAACTACGAAGGTTTCTTAGGAGCCGGTTCGCGTCTACGCGGACGACGGAGTTAGCGAATGACGAATTTCAAATTACGAATTACGAACTGGCCGTAATTGCTAATTCGTGATTCGTAATTGTTTTTATGGATAAGATCATAATACTCATAGGAGCACCCGGCGCCGGAAAGGGAACTCAGGCTCGGCTGCTCGATGAACGCAAGGGCATACCGCAGATCTCGACGGGCGATATGTTTCGCGAGATGAAGAAAGCGGACACGCCGCTTGCTCGTGAGGTACAGGCGATCATGGCATCGGGAAAGCTGATCGCGGATGAGGTGACTTACAAGATCGTTCGCGAACGAACGGCGAAAGCCGACACCGCAGGGAGTTATGTGCTCGATGGATATCCGCGAACTGCGGTTCAGGCCGAGCAGCTTGAGCAGCTTGCGGTCGAGCAGGGAAAAGAGATTCAGGCGATCGAGGTCGATGTGCCGCGGGACGAATTATTCAAACGCCTGACGGGGCGCAGAAGCTGCCCGGTTTGCGGCGAGATATACAATATTTATTCTCGTCAGCCGAGGAACGAAGGGTTTTGTGACGATCACCCGGATGCAAAGCTCGATCATCGTGCAGACGATAACGAGGAGAGCGTTCGGACGAGGCTTGATACGTACAAAACCAACACCGAACCGCTGCTCACATATTACGAGCGTTCGGGAAGGTTAAAGAAAGTGGACGGAACCGGAGAGATAGAGAAGATCTATCAACAGATCGAGGAATTGATCTAGCCACAGAGCACACTGAGAGCACAGAGAGGTTCCTAGGATGTGAATGGGTGTAGTGGTTTCGGTTTGTCTCGGTGTTCTCTGTGGCCTCGGTGGCTAAGTTTTTATGATCATTGCGAAATCAGCTAAAGACCTTGATAAAATGCGTGCCGTCGGCGAGCTTATCGCTGAGGTGCGTGAGGCTTTGCGCGTGATGGTCGAGCCGGGCATTTCGACGATGGACCTTAATAACGCTGCGGAAAAAATGATCCGCGATGCGGGTGCCTTGCCGACATTTATCGGTTATCACGGTTTTCCGTACGCGATATGTGCTTCGGTCAATGACGAGATCGTTCACGGGTTTTCAAAGACCACGCCTCTTGAAGAAGGGGATATCGCGTCGCTCGACATGGCCGCGACTTACGACGGATTTGTCGGCGATACGGCGATGACCGTCCCGGTGGGCAAGATCAGCGACGAATTGAAACAGCTTATCCGTGTGACCGAGGAATGTCTCGAAGCTGGCATCCAAGCTGCCCGGGTCAATAACCGGATCGGTGATATCGGTTGGGCGGTTCAAGAGCACGCAGAGAAATTTGGCTACGGTATCGTTCGAGATTATACGGGCCACGGTATTGGGCGGCAGATGCACGAGTCGCCGCAGATACCAAATTACGGGCGTCCGGGGACGAAAGAGCGAATTCGTGCGGGCTATTGTTTTGCGATCGAGCCAATGTTAAATCTCGGGACTGCGGCAACAAAAACGCTTGGCGACAAGTGGACGGTTGTTACCTTAGACGGTAAACCGTCTGCTCACGCCGAACATTCATTAGCGGTAACGCCGGACGGGCCGGAAATTTTGACGCTTACAAAAGAGCAAAAACGGCAAAGGCAAGCGAATGGCGCCGATAATGCCGCTCTGGCGACTTGAAAAAGTGGCTGTTAGAGGCTAGTATTATTGGTTTGCTCAACTATTCAGCAAGTTGGCGTTGTATGTATGTCTAAAGAAGAAGCGATAGAGGTCACAGCGACAGTGCTGGAAACATTGCCCAACGCAATGTTCAAGGTTGCCGTGGACGATAATAACCACGAGGTTTTGGCTCATATTTCGGGTAAAATGCGTAAGAATTTTATTCGGATATTGCCGGGCGACAAGGTTTTAGTAGAGCTTTCGCCATATGATCTCGGCCGTGGACGAATTACATATCGCTATAAGTAGGACAGGTGAAACAAGATGAAAGTTAGGCCATCAGTAAAGAAAATGTGCGACAAGTGCAAGGTGATCCACCGCAAGGGCATCGTGCGTGTTATTTGTGAGAACCCGAAGCACAAACAGCGACAAGGATAAGATTTGAAATTTAAGATTTCGAATTAAGAAATTGGAGAAATTATGGCTCGTATAGCAGGAGTTGATCTACCGCCCAATAAGAGGGCGCAAATTGGAATGACCTACATCTACGGTGTGGGCAAATCGCGTGCGACCGCGATCTTGGAGCAGGCCGGTATCGGCATCGATTCCAAGATTAAGGATCTCAGCGAGGACGAATTAAATAAGATCCGTGCGGTCCTCGACGGGATGGACGACATCGAGGGTGATCTGCGAAAACTCACCCAGATGAACATCAAGCGTTTGATGGATATCGGATG
>JBGTII010000168.1:0-22748 GCA_041745735.1 Pyrinomonadaceae bacterium
AACTCGGCGGCAGCAACAGCGGCTGATTCTGCTCATACCTCTTAAATACAACTTTCCCTTTCTTCCTCATTCATACATTTTAAAGCCTCTCACCCCTTTTTGCGCCAAAAAAAAGACCGCCTTTTCAGACAGCCTCTTTTATTTACTTTTTAATCTTATTAAGCCGGTTGTAGACTCATCTGCCTCTGTGAGATACGACGTTCCAGTTCGGCGACCTCGGCTTCAAGTTGTTTGGATCTTTGCTGTAACATCGCGATCGCGGTAAGCCGCTCGTCCCCGCTTGTAAGTGAGGTGTATGTCTCGTCGGGTATGACCCGGCTGTGAGTGCCGCAGATCTGGGACATGTGATCCGAAGCAGTTCCGCTATCCAACACTCCCATCGAGTAGCCGCAAAAAAGTGAGAACGGATGATCTTTCTTAAGCTCGTTCCACAACTCTTCAAGACGAATGGCGGCTGCATAGTTTTCCTTAGCGCAAAGCAAACCCACCATTTCCCCAAAGATGCGGACCTTGCGTCCGGTGGCGGCCGCAGCTGCAACTTTAGTTCCAACCACCGATAAGAATCGATCGGCATCGGGCATTTCGCCCGCCATGATCTGGGAGAGCGTCTCGGCAGCGTCTAACGGAATATACCTGCCCTCTGACTCGGCAATGGCCAGTCCGTTGGTAAACGAATTAATAATTGCTTCGATCTCGATCAGATGCTCGCCACTCGCTACCACAAAACATGTTTCGTTCGACTTAAGGCCGTGGATCACATATTCCGCGATCGAGTTAACAATATAACTATCGTCTTTATAAAACTGGACAAAATGCTCGGCTCCGCCCATATCCGACCAACCCGAAGTTGGTGCGATACGTGATGAATATAGTTGACCAAGGCCAAGTCGCTCGGCTGTACTGGCACCAACTTTCAAATGCCTAGTTTCACGGTTTTCCATAATTGTTGAATTTTACTAATTTTGCTCGTATGGGACAAGAAAAAAAGACGGTCTGAGGTCTACACGATGCTCGACGCTTTGCGGCCGCCCGAACGTCTCGTGAGCGTTAGTCTCTGGGAATCATCCATTGCACCGCTTATATTTTCCCCAAGGTCATAAACCCTATCGGTTTTTTCTTTTACCGTACTGAAGAGGCCGGCTGATCGGTCCGAGATATCGTGCCGCAGGTCGGCCCCCGGTTTGGGAGCGAATAACAACGCCAACACACCGCCGACGCCGCCACCTACCAACAAGTAAACCAGGCCGGTTCGCTGTCGGGCCGGCGCCAAACCTTTGCTCGTATATCGTTCGTACTGCTGCGCTTTAGTCATTGGATTACTCCTTATAAATTGATTTCCCTCAAATAAGGTTTATCGCCTAGTCGTCCATCTAATGCTATTTTACGCAGGAAAATTTTTTTGAATGTTAGGTATCATACCGATTCTCAAGATTCTGAATTGCTAGACTCTGAAGTGAATCATATTTGACATGCGGATAATCTGTTTTAGGAGGCGGAATAATGTTTTCGGATCAGAAGATATTGTGTATCGACGATAATACTCGAACCTGTAATTGGATCAGAGTGATGTTAAAGGGCGCAAAGGTAAAAGCTCAGTTGACGACCGCCACGTCGGGCCGCGAAGCATTTAATCTGCTTCACAAAGAACATTTTGATCTCTGCATCTTGGAATATGCTTTACCGGATATGTCCGGGGTTCAGTTGTGCTCATTGATGCGGCAGCTGGGTTGCGACGTGCCGATGATGTTCTTTTCTGCGATGGATCGCGCTGTCGATATGCAAAAGGCCGAAGCCGCCGGTGCGGATGAATACCTTCGCAAACCAGACGATCTCGACATCTTTGTGGACGCCGTATCGTATCTGCTAAATAAACGCCGTCATGTGTACATAAAGCCTTTTGGCTTTGCAACACAGACCCGGGTAGCCGCGTAAGAGATATAGGTGGCAGTACCGCTGCGGCATCGGGAGATGCAGAGGATGACACAATTAAGAGGCTGTCCGATCGGACAGCCTCTTCCTATTTTTGCCGCTCGGTTGTGGTCCGGTCCGGACCAGGTGGACGAAGGAGCCGCATTCATCGTCCGGCGTCTCAGCCTTGACGGTTTTTGAGGATTTTTAGAAATGAGCCGGAACGCAGTTCGTCAAGTGTGATGCTTGTCCGCTGGGTGGCTTCGGCTTCGGTGATCGCTCCGCAGTTTATCGCACGTAGGAAATAGTTGAGCAATCCCTGCCCGGTCGCGGCGTCGTCGAAAACGTCACCGACGAGCGTTGCCTGTGCAGCTTTTTCAACAAAGTTGCGGAGACGTTCGCTGGCCGCGTCGAGCCCTTCGAGAAAAAAGGTAAATACTGCGGCGTAACGAGTTGGCAATTGTCCCGGGTGTAGATCCCAGCCCTGATAGAAAGCGTTTGCGAGAGAGTGGCGGCAATGATCGTAATGCAATTTCCACGCACGATGGACGACCGCGTTATTTTCGGTGATCTGCTCGGCCGTTAAATTGTCTCCGCGATTTGGGGCGACGGGCATGATGTTGGTCGCACCGTCCGAAAGCCAGACGCCGGTCCCGCCAAATGAGACCTGCATCATATGGCGTGCAAAATCACACGCAGGATGCAGCATGTCCTGATACGCGGCGGTGATCGAACAGCTCGCCGTGTAGTCGTACGTACCGAAATGTGCCGCCGTACATCTTCCCTGTGCAGCCTCGAGCATTTTTGGCATACCGACCTCACCGTCGGCTGCGATGATCGACTGCGTCGTCTCGATCATCATCTCCATCTTGAGCGTTCCTGGTGCCAGCCGCAGCTTTGGTTCAAGTTCTTCAAATATGCTCACCAAAGCACGGACCTGCTCGGGCGTCACGATCTTTGGCAGAGTGACAACGAAATTGTCCGGCAAAACGCCGCCGGTCTTTGCGACGAGGGTTGTCAAAAATAGATCCAGCGTGCGGATGCTGCGGCTCATCAACTCGTCAGAAAATGTTTTGATGCGGATGCCGATAAACGGAGAAAGCGTGCCGGCGGCCATGCCTTTGGCAACTTCTCCGGCGGCGGTAACGACGTGGCCATCCTCTTCGGCATCGGGCCGTGTGCCATAGCCGTCTTCAAAGTCGATACGAAAATCCTCGACCGCCTCGCGACCCAACTTTTCGCCGACGCGGGCATAGATCATGTCGGCCATATTCGCCGGCAGATCTAATGCTGCGGCAAATGATGAGGCGTCCGGTGCAAACGTCTCAAACGACGTGACAGCAAGCTGTCCCAGCCGAACGGCAGTGTCCGATTTGAAAAGATGTGCCCCGCCATAGACGGTATGCACGGGCTGCCGCCGTCCGGTCTCGCCGGGATAACGTTTCGAAAACCCGGCCATCGCGAGCCGTAGACGGCCCGTTATCTTGTCTAATGATTCCGTAGTAAGAGATGTGGTCATAAACAGATCATCGGGAAAGCCGGGCTTCGATCAGCCCGTGCGGCTCCTCGGTCGGTAAAAAGATCGCGTGCTTTTCTTCCTCGCCAAACCGCGTCACATCGACGGGCAGGCAATGGATATTGGGCAGCGAAAAAGCGATCTCCGAAACGTCTGCGTGTTTCTCAAGCACCGCCTCGCCCATGGCGTACAAAGTGTGTTGGACCGACAGGCTATCGTGTGTTGCAAATGTTTCGAGGATCGTGCTGCGAACGCTGTTCCACAGCTCTTCGGTCGCGGCTTCGCAGTTTGAGTAACGCCAATTTGCCTTGACGGACGTGCAAAAAATACGATCGTCTACCTCCGGCAAAAAGGTGTATTTGTCCTTTGGAAACCCCGCAAAACCGGACTTTGTCGTCTTGATGACTGTCAAATCTTCTAAGCCCGATTCCACCGATTCGCCATTTCGCGTCGCTAGTACAGATGTTGTACGTTTTTCTCCGCCACTCTTTGTAAACGAATGTTCGTGAGGCTGTCCATCGACAGGTATTCGAGTGTATTTATGCTCAATGATATCGATCAGGACGCGGGAAACTTGTAGATTATTCGACAAAAAATAGCGAGCGAGCCTTAGGCCAAAACACTCGATCTCTTCGATCTCGTCGGTCTGTGCCGCGAGAGCATAGACCGTATTTTTCATCGTATCGGTCGGCAGACATTGCGAATTGTCACCGTCAAGATGGATGCGTTCAAACTCACCTTCAAGCGCGATCTTGACGTTAATATTTTGCAGTTCGTGAAAATCACCGTGCCGCTCGACCTTCATCAGACGAACACGCGATTTACCGTAGTTGTCGTGGACGATCTTGACGGGCATATTAGCTCCCCCGATATGTCGAATATCCAAATGGGCTCAGCAGCAGCGGCACATGAAAATGCTGTGTCGGATCCTTAACAACAAAGCTGACCGTCACCTGCGGAAAAAAACACTCGACATTACTGAGCAGATAATACGCGCCCGTCTCGAAAATTAACCTGTAATGCCCTGGCAAAAAAGCCTCCCCGGCGGCGATAAAACTATTAATGCGACCATCGATATCGGTAATACCTTCGGAAATGGCCTGCCAACCGGACGAGTGTGTTTTGCGTTCGAGTACGACGGGGATGCCAGCACCCGGTTTGCCCGACGAGGTATCTAAGATATGTGTTGTTATCGCGCTCATTTTTCTAGTAGTTTGTTCAGCCTCGTCTCGGTTATCTTGTGTTGTTCCTGAGCCGCGATCTTGAGTTCCGTCTCGACAGAATTGCCTATCCGAGCCCGGCATATCGCGAGCATCTCATCAACCGTTTTCCCGCTTGCGTATACGATGAATATAAACCCGAACTTATTCTTATACAAACGGTTAGCATCAGCTAATTGCTCACGCACATTTTCCGCAGCATTGCTCACACCCGATTGCTCGCCGGCCGACCAATCAGCCGCCTGTTTTTTTTGCGAGGGTGCTCGGCGTTTTGAACCGATTTGCGGATGAGCGGCAAACGCCTCTAGGTGATCCGCCGTTGATAGCGAGAACCAGATATCCTCAGCCGCCGCATATAAATGCTCAAGCATCGCGAACGGACGACACTCGGCCATACGGCTTGCCCAAGCTGTCGAACCGCAGCAATCCAAAAACACTGTCTCGGCTTTATTTATCGACAGTTCATTTAACCAGGCAAGATTTTTGTAAATGTGAATTGTTTGCAAAACAATAAATGAATTGCCACTAGCTTTAGCTAGCGGATACAAAAAAACCAGATCGGGCTTTAGCCCAAAAAATCCCTGCTGTTTTGGCTAAAGCCGGGATAAATATATCACCTTTTCCACTAGCTAAAGCTAGTGGCAATTTATACTATCCTGCCAAATAGTTTCAATCGACTGACACCCCCGTCGGGATAAATGTTAAATCTTACATTCGTTACCGGCCCGAGGTCGGCCAGCTCGTCCGCAAAGATATGTTTCGTGTGAGCCTGTAACTTCGAGTCCGCTAAAAGCACTCGCCACTCCGTTCCGTCGCCGCCCTCGAGCGTGCAGCTTTCGGGATAATTGCCGCGAAAGAAAGACGTATCGATCTCGACCCGCGTGATCGTCCCGGGTGAGCCGAGCTTGACGATGCACCAGTCGTGCCCCAGCCCTCGACGGCGGCGCGTCTCCCAACCGTCGCTCATATCGTGAGCCAATCCCGGCATTATCAGATTTTGCCTGTGGCCAAAAAACTCATTACTCGCGACATAAACGTCCCCGCCATTCTCGGCTGCCGCGAGGTCGATCTCGCTGTTGCGGCTTCGCAAAGCGTCCCAATCGGGCAGCACATTGCCGTGAACACGCAGCCGAGCAACACCGCCGTCGGGATAGATCTTAAGCCGCAAATGCGTGACACGCCCCGTAGCGGGGATCTCAAATTTGTTTTGCGAATCGCCCTCGAGTTCCGACAGCGGCAATATCTCTTTCCACTGCGTTGCTGCGTCGAGCAGTTGAGCGATATCCGCATGCCCGTTAACCGCGCAGGCCTCAAGCGAGCAGTGCGACGGGAAATTGCCCTTAAAATAAGCCGTATCGACGACCACGCCCGTCACCTCACCGGGCATGCCCAAACGGATCACGCACCAGTCAAATGGCTCATGCAGCCGCGGGGAACGGCGGCGGCGCGATTCCCAACCGTCCATCCATTTGCCGTCGTCGGTATATTTGCCCTCGATCCAGATCGGAGCGGCGGGCTTGATGAGGTTTTCTTTGGGCGCAAAAAAATCGTCGTTAGCAAAAAGCACGGCACCCCCAAGTTTTTCGGATGCGAGATCGATCAGCTGGGTAAAGTCCATATTTTTATGTCAGCAGTTTACCAAATTTGTCGCCGCGAAATGCCCATTTTCAAACACTTTCTTGCCGCCGACAAATGTTGCCTCGATCCTGCCATACAGTTCGAGTCCCGTATACGGCGTGAGTTTGTGGCGATGTTGGATGAGTTCGGGGACAACGGTGAATTGTTCTTCGGGGTTCCAGATGACGATATCCGCATCGTACCCGGCGGCAAGTTTCCCTTTATGGCCGTCAAGACCTGCAAGCTTTGCCGGAGCTGCCGACATCAACCGCGTCAGATCGGCTACCCTCATGCCCCGCGTTCGCAGATTTGTCCACATTACGGGCAGGCCAAATTGCAAAGCCGAGATGCCGCCCCAGGCGTCCATAAAATCACCGCTTTCCTGCAATTTTAACGCCGGGGTGCAAGGTGAGTGGTCGGACACGACCATATCGAGCGTACCGTCCACTATCGCTTCCCACAGTTTTTCCCGGTTTTCGCGTTCGCGCACCGGCGGGCAGCATTTGAAATGCGTCGCCCCGTCCGGCACATCTTCGGCGGCAAATGTCAGGTAATGCGGACACGTTTCGGCGGTTATCGGAACACCGTCCGCTTTTGCTTGCCGCAGCATCGGCAGAGCCTCGGCTGACGACAAGTGAACAATATGCGTCCGGCAACGCGTCTCACGCGACAACTCGATCATCTGAGCGATCGCCTCATTCTCGGAAGCGCTCGGCCGCGACTTAAGAAATGTTTCGTACTCTCTTGGGTCGAGTCCCGTCAGAGATTCGGCTGCCGCATCTATCGGCCCCGGAACCTCCGCATGAACCAACAGAACCGAATCAAGCCGTGCGATCTCCGGCATTGCAATTCGCAGATCTGATTCCGTCACATGCGGAAATTCGTCAACGCCAGAATGTATGAGAAAACATTTGAATCCGCGAACGCCCCGCTCAACCAGCGGAGCCAACTCCGCCGCATTCCCCGGCACAACTCCGCCCCAAAAGGCGACATCGACGGTGCATTTTCCGTTTGCAGCATCGAGCTTTTCTTCAAAGCCCGCAAGCGTCGTTGTCGGCGGGATGCTGTTGAGCGGCATATCGACGATCGTCGTCACGCCACCGGCAGCGGCGGCTTTCGTGGCGGTCTCATAGCCTTCCCATTCCGTGCGGCCTGGCTCGTTGACATGGACGTGAGCATCGACATTACCCGCCATAACAACCGAGTTGCCCGCATCGATCAACTCGACACCCGCCGGAACATCTGCCCATTCCCGAATCGCAGCGATCTTGCCATCGGCGATATGCAGCGACGCCTCGCCCGTAATTAACGGCGTCACGACACGGCGGCTGCGAATAATGAGATCGGTCATACTGGAAAAGATAATAGCGCCAAACTGTATCAAGAAATAACCACGGATATACGGAACGCACGAAACATTAAACATTATTATATTTATTCTTTTCTATGCATTCTGTGTGTTCCGGGGTTAAGTCTTTATAATAAAATGAATCATGAGCGGAACACGAGCCAGCGGAATTCTCTTACATCCAACATCCCTACCGGGGCCGTATGGCATCGGCGACCTCGGGCCGGCGGCGTTTGCGTTTGTTGATAAACTTGTAAAAGCCGGACAGACATACTGGCAAATACTGCCGCTTGGGCCGACCGGACACGGCAATTCGCCATATTCGCTTTACTCGGCGTTTGCCGGGAACACGCTGCTGATCTCGCCCGAAACGCTCGCTGCCGACGGACTGGTATCCCAGGACTCGCTATCAGCAGTACCAGTTTTTCCGGCCGAACGCGTTGATTTTGACAAGGTTACCGCATGGAAAGCCGCGATATTCGCTGAGGCGTTCGCAGCTTTTCGTTCATGCGGTGAAACCGCTGTCCGCGACGAATACGACGCGTTTTGTAGCGAAAACTCTTGGTGGCTCGACGATTACGCTATTTTCCGTGCGCTAAAAACTTCGCACAATGATGCGCCGTGGAACGCGTGGACTCAACCGCTTCGTCAGCGTGATAGATCAGCGATCACTACCATCGGCTCGCAGCTTACACGAGGGATCCATGCCGAAAAGTTTGCCCAATTTCTATTCTTTCGCCAGTGGGCCGCTCTGAAAAGGTACGCCAATAACACCGGCGTGCGGATCATCGGCGATATCCCGATATTTGTCGCCCACGATTCGGCGGATGTCTGGTGTAATCAGAAGCTGTTCAAACTAAATGCCGATGGTAGCCCAAAGGTCGTCGCAGGTGTGCCGCCGGATTATTTTTCCGAGACGGGCCAGCTCTGGGGCAATCCTATCTACGATTGGGACGCGATGCGAGTGCTGGATTTTGGCTGGTGGACAGCTCGTATCGCATTTACGCTGCGCCTCACCGACGCCGTGAGGCTCGATCATTTCATCGGCTTTATCCGCAATTGGGAAGTGCCCGGCGGCGACAAGACTGCCGAAAACGGCAATTGGGCCAATGTGCCAGGACGCGAATTTTTCTCAATGCTAAGGGGTCGAATCGGACACCTGCCGGTCATTGCCGAGGATCTCGGCTCGCTCACGCCCGAGGTCGAAAACTTACGTGACGAATTTGGTTTTCCCGGTATGCGGATACTGCAATACGCGTTTGGCGGCGATGCGTACAACCGCGATCTTCCGCATAATTTTCCACAAAACTGCGTCACCTACACCGGAACCCACGATAACGACACGACCGCCGGTTGGTACGCTTCGGCTCCAAAAAACGTCAGAACACATTGCCGCAAATATTTGCAGATCACCGGCCGCAACGCCCATTGGGACATGATCCGTGCCGCCCTAGCCTCGGTCGCCAACACCGCAATTATCCCGGCTCAGGACCTGCTCGGTCTCGGTACGGAATCGCGGATGAATACTCCGGCGACCGCGAGCGGAAATTGGGAATGGCGGCTAAAAGATGGCCAATTGGTGGATGAGGTATGCGAAAAGTTACTCGATCTAACGGTCACTTTTGGCCGCACAAATAGCCGTGAGTAGTGAACGCGGGATTTGTTTGACTTGAGCTCTGTTTTCGCGTAAAACAATATCTGATTTCAAGGCAATAATTTAAGGGCAATATAGCTGGCTTATGGCGGCAAATCTGGTTCAAATAACTCGACGCGGTTTTGGCGAGACGATGAGAAAAGACGGATGGTGGATACCGTCCGTGCTGACTTTTCTCGGGTTTTCGGCGTTCATCGTATATTCGACGTGGGCTGCATTTCAGGGGCAGCATTACTCATTTGGCCCGTACATCTCACCGATGTATTCACCACTGATATGGGAAGCCGCCGGACAGCCGCTCACGGATCACGCGTGGCTCGGAGGCTGGCCAAGCTGGATACCAAAGATCCTGATGATGACGCCGGCGATGCTGATACTGTGGGCTCCGGGCGGATTTCGATTTACCTGCTATTACTATCGCGGGGCTTATTACAAGGCTTTTTGGGCCGACCCCGTCGCGTGTGCCGTCGGCGAACCGCGCAAGGGATATCGCGGCGAAAACAAACTTCCGCTTATTCTGCAAAATGTCCATCGATATTTTTTATACCTCGCGCTTGTATTTCTGGTGATCCTCGCATATGACGCGGTTCACGCAATGTTCTTTGTCGGCCCGGATGGCAAGAAACATTTCGGCATCGGTGTCGGCACGATCGTCCTGACCTTAAACGTCATTCTGCTCGGCTCATACACGCTCGGATGCCACAGCTTGCGCCACTTGGTCGCCGGACGTTTTGATGAGCTGTCAAAACGGGCCGCTAGATACAAGATCTATCAATTTGTAAGCCGTCTGAACACGCGGCACATGCTCTTTGCCTGGTGCAGTTTGTTTTGGGTCGGTTTTTCGGATTTTTATGTGCGTATGTGCTCGATGGACATTTGGACAGATTTTAGAATTTTTTAATGACTGATTACCCAACATTTGAACACGACGTTATCGTCATCGGTGCCGGTGGTGCCGGGTTGCGGGCGGCTATTGAGGCTTCCGGTGCCGGCGTTTCGGTCGGCCTGATCTGCAAATCTTTGCTTGGCAAAGCTCACACTGTCATGGCCGAGGGCGGTATGGCGGCGGCGATGGGGCACAACGACGATCGCGACAATTGGAAGGTCCATTTTTCCGACACGATGCGCGGCGGTCAGTACGTTAACAATTGGCGGATGGCCGAGCTGCACGCCAAAGAGGCGCCGGATCGTGTTCGCGAACTTGAGAGTTGGGGGGCAGTTTTCGACCGGACGAAAGACGGCCGCATAAACCAGCGAAATTTTGGTGGCCACCGTTATCCGCGTCTTGCCCACGTCGGCGATCGCACGGGCCTCGAACTCATTCGCACACTCCAAGACCACGGTATCCATCAGGGCATCGAGGTCTATATGGAGGTGACCGTTCTCAGCTTGCTGAAAGACGGAGACCGTGTGGTCGGATGTCTTGCCTACGAACGCGAGCACGGACGCTTCCGCATCTACAAGGCAAAAGCCGTCATCCTCGCGACCGGCGGCATTGGCCGTGCTTACAAGATCACGTCGAACAGTTGGGAAGGCACGGGCGACGGCCACGCTCTTGCCTACGACGCAGGGGCCGAGCTGATCGATATGGAATTTATCCAGTTCCACCCAACCGGCATGGTCTGGCCGCCGAGCGTTCGCGGCATTTTAGTGACCGAGGGCGTTCGCGGCGAAGGCGGCATTTTGCGTAACAGCGAGGGCAAACGCTTTATGTTCGACGACATTCCGGACAACTACAAAGATCAAACAAGCGACACCGAAGAAGAGGGTTGGCGATATGTGACCGGCGACAAAAACGCCCGCCGCCCTCCCGAATTGCTGACGCGCGATCACGTCGCCCGCTGCATTATGCGTGAGGTAAAGGCCGGACGCGGTTCGCCGCATGGAGGCGTCTATCTCGACATCGCTTGGATCAAAGAAAAGATCCAGAATGCACCCGAACACATTAAAAAGAAATAGCCGAGCATGTACCACCAGTTCAAACAGCTCGCCAATCTCGATATCACCACCACACCGATGGACGTCGGCCCGACGACGCATTATGTTATGGGCGGTATTCGGGTGAATGCGGACACACAGGAATCGACGGTTCCCGGCCTGTTCGCTGCCGGTGAATGTGCGGCTGGTATAAACGGTGCTAACCGCCTCGGCGGCAACTCGCTTTCGGATCTGATCGTTTTCGGCAAACGAGCCGGTGAACATGCCGCGATCTTTGCGAAAGAGAACGGCCACGGCACGCTCGACAACGCGGCGATCGAACAAACTGCCAAAGCCGCGCTCGAACCATTTGATCGCGACGGCGGCGAAAATCCGTACACGATCCAGCACGACCTGCAGGAAATGATGCAGGCAAATGTCGGCATCGTCCGTCAGCACGACGAAATGGTCGAAGCACTAAATGGACTCGACGCTTTGAAAAGCCGAGCGGCTCGAACGTTTGTTCCGGGCAATATCGATTTCAACCCCGGCTGGCACACGGCTCTCGATCTGCATAATCTACTGATCGTCTCCGAAGCGATCGCTCGTGCCGCTATCGAACGAAAAGAAAGCCGCGGAGGGCATTTTCGCGACGATTTTCCGGGCAAAGATCCTGAGTTTGCGAAATTTAACTATTCGCTCAAAAAATCAGCCGACGGCGGGATGGAGATATCGAAAATACCGATCCCCGAAATGCCGGACTATTTGAAAGAAGTGATCGATGAAATGGGATAAGAAATGCTATCCACAGATAAACACAGATGGACACTGATAAAATAAGTCCGAATCATCTGTGTTTATCTGTGTTCATCTGTGGATAACTATTGTTATGGCGAAAGCAACATTTAGCATCAGACGCGGCGGGCGTGAAACGGCGGAGATGGTCAATTACCAGACCGAGATCAGCGAGGGCATGGTCGTGCTCGATGCCGTACACCAGATACAGGCCGAATCGGCACCCGATCTCGCCTGCCGCTGGAACTGCAAGGCCGGCAAATGCGGTTCGTGCTCGGCCGAGATCAACGGCATGCCAAAGCTAATGTGCATGACGCGGCTCGACACCATCCCGCTCGATCAGCCCGTAACGATCGAACCGATCCGTGCTTTTCCGCCGGTCAAAGACCTCATTGCAGACGTGTCCTGGAACTACGAGGTCAAAAAACGCATCAAGAAATTCAAACCGCGTGAGCCCGACGCCGAGGACGGCACTTGGCGGATGCTGCAAGAGGATGTCGACCGCGTGCAGGAGTTTCGCAAGTGTATCGAGTGTTTTCTCTGTCAGGACGTTTGCCACGTACTTCGCGACCACGACAAACACGAAGAGTTTATCGGCCCGCGTTTCCTAGTTTATGCCGCCGCTCTTGAGATGCACCCGCTCGACACCGAAGACCGCACCGGCGACCTTAAAGACATGCACGGCATCGGCTATTGCAACATCACAAAATGCTGCACGAAGGTGTGCCCCGAGCATATTACGATCACCGATAACGCGATCATTCCGCTAAAGGAACGCGTCGTTGACGAGTATTACGATCCGTTAAAGAAACTGGTCAATCTATTCCGAAAGCGGAAACAAGAGCGATAGGCCGTGTGTCCATCGCATAACGCTATGTTCGACTTAAAACCATTACATCCTGAGGCGGTCGCCGCCGCGTTAGAAAAAGCTAACCGCTATCGCCTGCTCAACGAGCCCGGCGCAGCCGAGAGCATTTATCTCGACATCCTCGCGATCGAGCCGGAAAATCAGGAGGCGTTAATTAACATTGTCCTCGCGATGAGCGACCGTTTTGGCAAAGACTACGCCGTCGGGGACGCTCGTGTTGCCGAGTATCTGACGCGAATCAAGGACGATTATTCGCGCAGTTATTACACGGGTATTATGTACGAACGCCGGGCAAAGGCTTCGCTCGCAAAGGGCGGCGTCGGTGCATACGAGCTGTTTCGACAGGCGATGGATTGCTTTGAAACGGCCGAGGCAATGCGCCCCGTGGGTAACGACGACGCGATCCTCCGTTGGAACGGCTGTGCCCGCGTGATCAAGGCCAATGCTCTCGCACCACGCGAAATGGGGAATGATTTTCTCGAATGATCTAATTTGCTCGATGATCAAACCTGTGCGATATTCTATTCGCTATCAGATTCACAATTTCTTATCTAATTTAGGAGACAACAATGGCAGGAAAATTCGAATTAAAAGTCGCTAAGAACGGCAAATATCACTTCAACTTAAAGGCGAGCAATGGACAGATCATACTTTCGAGCGAAATGTATGAATCCAAGTCGGCCGCCGAGAACGGCATTACGTCGGTTTCAAAGAACGGAGGCGACGACGGCCGGTATGACCGGTTGACCTCAAAGGGCGGTGACCCTTACTTCACGCTAAAAGCCGGCAATGGCCAGGTCATCGGCCAGAGTGAAATGTACAAGTCGGCAGCCGCTATGGAAAACGGCATTGAATCCGTCAAGAAAAATGCACCTGGGGCTCCGACCGTCGAAGCCTAGTTCAGGCAAATCGAAACCACGAAAGTACACGAAAAATCACTAAAGGATTGTTTTTTGTTTAGTGTTCTTTTGTGTACTTTCGTGGTTAATTCTTATGACTAGAACCCGTCTCGGCGTACAGCGCCTCCTCACCGAAAAAGTCGATATCGTCAAAGGCCAACGCGTTGGACTGGTCTGCAACCCTGCGTCTGTTTTGCCGGACAGTTTTGCTCACGTAGCCGATGCATTTGAGGCAAATGACGCGATCAACCTAACGGCATATTTTGGCCCGCAGCACGGCATTCGCGGCGATGTTCAGTACAACATGATAGAGACGCCGCACGTGCGCGACACGCGGACCGGCAAGATGATCTATTCGCTTTATAGCGAAACGCGCATCCCGACCGAAGAGATGTGCTCCGAGATCGACACCTTTGTCGTCGATCTGCAAGATGTCGGCTGCCGCATTTACACCTACACCTACACGATGGCGAATTGCATGATCGCCGCTGCAAAATACGGCAAGAAGGTCGTCGTCTGCGACCGGCCAAATCCGATCACCGGCGTCGCCGTCGAGGGAAATGTTACAGAGAAAGAATTTACTTCGTTTGTCGGACAATTTGAGTTGCCGACACGCCCGGGCATGACCATCGGCGAGATGGCGAAGATGTTCAACGAACACTGGAACATCGGATGTGACCTAGAAATCATCGAGATGACCGGCTGGAACCGCGAGATGTGGTTTGAGGAAACAGGCCTACCATTCATCATTCCCTCGCCAAACATCCCAACGGTTGACACTTGCGTCGTATTTCCCGCGACCGTCCACCTAGAGGGCACGGAACTATCCGAAGGACGCGGCACGACAAAACCATTTGAGCTGAACGGAGCGCCGTACATCGACGGCCCGGCTTGGGCAGAGGCTCTCAACTCATTCGATTTTCCGGGAGTAAAATTTCGCCACGCATTTTTCGAACCGTGGTTCTCAGAGTTTGCGAGCGAGACCTGCGCGGGCGTCCAGATCCACGTCACCGACCGCGAAGCCTTTACGCCCGTCGTCGTCGGCATCGCAATGGTCAAAACCGCCTACGACATGTACCCCGACAAATTCCAGTGGCGGCAAAATGATTACGAATACGAATATGGCCGCAACCCAATGGACATCGTCTGCGGCACGGATAAGATTAGAAAACAGATCGAGGGTGGTGTTTCGATCTCGGAGATCGAATCCGAATGGAGGAGCGGGCTAAACGCTTTCGCGGCCGCGAGAACCGAGTACCTGCTCTACTAGAATTTGAACTTTATGCCTCGAAACGGACGATGTTTTCTGCCATCCCCCTGAAAACAAATTGATGGAATGGCAGGACTGAGAACCAGTAAAGGCGGCCGAGCAGCCCTCTAGGACGAAATGTGGCCCTCTGCTTTAGGACTGGCCCCCCGTCAGACTCTTCGACCTTGAACTCGAGCCACGCGTCCCCGGGCAGTTTCATCTCTGCGTAAAGCAACAAACGTTTCTCCTTCTTGTCGGCAACCAGTACTCTCCAGAAATCCAACGTGTCGCCCGGGTAAATGTTATTGAGGCTCGTGCGTCCGCGTCTGAGCCCGACGCCCCCGGCCGCTATATCCATCAATCCGCGAAGGACCCAAAGCCAGTCGGCGTAATACCAGCCGCGGCTTCCTCCGATAGACCACAGGTTGTCAACGACCTGATCGACATCACCGGTAATAGGAACTTCTTTTTTGTCAAAATAGCAGCCGTTCACGGGTACATCGATCTGCTCAAATAGCGAGCTGCCTTTATAGCTTGAGACCAGAGAGTCTTTCCAACTGGAGATCACCCCGTTTTGGCCGATCTCTTGGAACGCTTCACTGACCGCATCGCTATAGCTGAGCGGCTTGATTCCGAGTTTTTCCACCAGCTCATTGTTCTGTGCGACGACCTCGACCTTCATACTATTGACAAGATTGACCGCAAGCCTGAACGATGTACTCGTAACGAAATAGAGCCAATAAGAGGAGATCCGCGGGCTCATTACAGGCACCGTAAAGATATACCTTTTTAGCTCGCGGACCTCGGCGAACTCAAGCAGCATTTGTTTATAGGTCAGCACGTCGGGGCCGCCGATATCGTATGATCGCTCGAATGTCTCTTTAAGAAGCAGAACGCCGGTCAGGCATAGGAGGACATCGTTTATAGCGATCGGCTGGGTGCGGGTGTTTAACCACTTGGGGGCGATCATCACGGGCAATTTTTCCACCAGATCCCGCATGATCTCAAATGACGAACTGCCCGAGCCGACAATGATCCCTGCCTTGAGCGACGTGACAGGCACTTTGCTGGACCGCAATACCGCATCGACGTTTTTTCTGGACGCGAGGTGCTTTGAAAGTTTGGCTTCATTAGTGATACCGCCAAGGTATATGATCTGTTTTGCTTGGGTCCGATCTAACAGCTTTACAAAATTGGATGCAGCCCGCTCTTCCAGATCGCTAAAATCTGCTGAACTATCGCTCATTGAATGTATCAGATAGTACGCCGCGTCGATGTCACTGATACCTTCGGCAAACTCTCCCGGATCTAGAAAGTCTATCTCAACGACACTAATCTTCGGGTGGTCGTAGAGCCCGCCGGTGGGAAAGCGTTCGGCGTTGCGCACGCAGCAGACTACCTCATGGCCTCTCTCAAGAAGCAGGGGTAAAAGGCGCTTTCCGATGTAACCGTTGGCACCGGTCAAAAGTATTTTCATCACTCGTCAGACTAACACGTTGCAGGAAATAGCGGGGCTTGCCGGCGGCGGACGATCACTTTTCTAAGCTTAGCGTCCAGAGATCATTGCTATAAATAAAGTCGGGTCGGTCGGGGGTGCCTCCGTATTTGCCGCCGGTCATATAGATCTTGTTGTTATATACCGTCGCTGCAATTCCGCCTCGCGGCGACCAAGGAGCATCTTGTCCTTCCCAGTTCTTCCCGTCGCCGCTGACGAGGACCTGGCTCGAAAACTGCCCGTTGCGGTTGCATCCAAGAAGCCATATCTGGCCGTCGAACACGACCGCATTGTAGCCAAAGATCTGCTCCCCCTTGATAATCTCGGGGGTGACTTGGTTCCAGTTAAGGCCATCGTTTGAGGTCCAAACGTCGTTGTCGAGTAGGAACAACTTGCCGTTCAGGTTGACGATCTGGCTGCCGCTACGCTTGCCGAAAGGTAGATCATCCTTCTGCTTTGTCCACGTCACACCATCAGGCGAATTCCAGATATCAGAGTACTTCTTGTTTTTGTCCTCGCCGCCGATGATCCAAATCTTGTCCTGAAATACGAACGGATGGTAGAAGAACCGTTTGGGAAGACCGCTGCTGCGGGAAACCGTTTCCCACTTCCCAAGATCACGTGATCGGTATATCTCGGGCTTGAATGTGAACCGCTCTATATTCCCGCTGAAATTGCCGAGACCGAACATCGCATCCTTGAAGTACACGTAATCAAGAAACGCAAGATTGTTGATCGCATTTGAAAGTGATGACTTGGTCCAGTTCCGTCCATCCGTACTGAACCAGTTCCCATCAGGATGAAAGACCCAAAGCTTGGAGCCGACGGCAAACATCTGAAAGTTGTAGTTCTTTTTCCAAGGAGCCTCATCGAGGACTTTGCTCCAAACCATTTTCGAGCTAGTCGATGCTGCCGGAGTTGACTGAGCGCTACCGGTGGTGACAGGCCCAATCGAACACGCAGGTAAACCCATCAGACATAGTAAAAGTAAGGATGCTTTCATACTAACCGCCGCTCACAGCGTTAAAGATATGCAGGTCGTCAGAACTGATCTTCGTCGCAAGGCCTTTTAGCCGCTTTACATCGTCGCTCCCGACAAAAATATTTACATGCTGCCGGATCTCGCCTTGTTCATTCAAGACACGGTCGCGAAGGGCGATGTGCTGTTGCCACAGCGAATCGAGAACATCACCGACGGTCGCAAATTCGCCCGAAAGGATAACCTCGACCTCGCCGTTGGAAAACGGTTTCAGATGGCCACTCAAGTGAATTGTTATTGACATTTTTTCTTATCTTTGCGGACTTTGCGGCTTTGCGTTAAATATCTCACGCAAAGCCGCAAAGTTAGTCAAGTGAGTAAGCCTTAACGCAGCAGATCTCCGGCAGCGAGCCGTCGATCATTTTCCATGAGTCACCGTCGTTCGACGAGGCAAAGAGCTTGCCGTTCTTGGTGCCGAAGAAAATATTGTCGCCGACCGATGCAACCGCATCGCGGAGGATGACTTCGTAGGCGTTCTTTTGCGGCAGGCCTTTGGTGAGCGGTTCCCAGGATTTGCCTTCGTCACGGCTGCGATAGACGCGGAGTTTGCCCTCGCATGTGTAACGGACGCCGTCGGAGTCGAGCGGAACGATGAAGACCGACCCGCTTTCCGAGACCGTGAGACCAAAGCCAAAGTTTGACGGCAACCCGCTTTCGATCTCTTGCCACGTAACAGCACCGTCGCGGCTGCGATAGACGCCGTGATGGTTTTGGAGAAAGTAGAGATTTTTCTTTCGCGGGTGGCGGGCGATCTTGTGAACGCACTGGCCAAATTCGGGATAAGGATCGGGCAGAAAATACGCTTTGACTCCGGTATTGGTGACTTGCCAGTTTTCGCCGCCGTCAGCGGACTGGTAAACGCCGCCGGTCGAGATCGCGACTTTGATGTCGCTCGCATTTTTCGCATCGGTAACAATCGTATGGACCGCCAGCCCGCCAAATCCGGGCTCCCATTTCTTACGATGCGGATGCGACCAGAGGCCTTTGTTCAGTTTGAACGTCTCGCCGCCATCATGCGACTCAAAAACCGCTGCCGGTGCCACGCCGACATACAATGTTTGTGGATCAGCACCGGGAGCGATCTGCCAAATATTCTCAAGCGACTTTTTGGTGTTTGCCGGCATTTTGATCCGCCGATTTTCCGGTTCGTCCCACGTCGCTCCCATATCGGTGCTCTTGCAGAGTTCGGCCCCGAAATGCCAACTCACCGGCCCCGCCCACATTTCATTACGGCCCTTTCGCTGGTCGAGAAACGCTGAATACACCGCACGCCCGGCAAAATGCGGCCCTTTTATCGACCACTGGCCGTTGCCGCCGCGACGTAGAATAAACAAGCCCTTCGCCGTTCCGACCAGTAGTAACGTATTCTTCCCCGCCATCTTTGCCTCCGAGCAAACGTTAAAACCAACTCTTCTTGCCGCCTAACAAACTGCCAAGCACGCCGCGAACCAGTTTTGTCCCGATCGACCGTGCCATGCTTGTACTAGCTGATCGGACAGCGCTCTTGCCGATCGATTCCCACATCGTGTCCGGGGCTCGAGCAGCAGCTCTTTCCGCTTTGACCTGTTCTTTTTCCTGTTTTGCAACCGCCTCAGCCTCAGCCGCCGCTTGCTGTTCGGCCATCTTGGCGTCGTGCAGCACCGACAATTTCTCAAATGCAGATTCGCGGTCGATAGGCGTCTCGTAGGCACCCGCGACGAGCGAACTTGCGATCAAGGCTGTCCTCTGCTCAGGTGTGATCGGCCCGATGTGACCAACCGGCGGAACGACAAAGGCTCGATCGACCATCGTCGGGACGCCCTTCTCGTCTAACGTCGAGATCAACACCTCGCCAACGCCGAGCTCGGTGATGACCGTCTCGGTGTCGAGAGCGGGATTAACGCGGAACGACGATGCGGCGGCCCGCACGCCCTTTTGCTCCTGTGGCGTATATGCCCGCAGAGCGTGCTGCACGCGATTTCCAAGTTGTGCCAAAACCTTTTCAGGGATGTCAGCCGGATTTTGCTTTACAAAGTAAACGCCGACGCCTTTGGAACGAATAAGCCGGACGACCTGCTCAACCTTGTCCACAAGTGCCTGTGGTGCATCTGTAAAAAGAAGATGGGCTTCGTCAAAAAAGAACACGAGTTTTGGCTTTTCCAGATCGCCTGCCTCTGGCAGCGATTCAAAAAGTTCTGACAGCAGCCACAGCAGGAACGTCGAGTAGAGTTTAGGGGCCTGAACAAGCTGATCGGCCGCAAGGAGATTGAGCACGCCCTTGCCGCCGACGCTTTGCATAAAGTCATCGAGCTTTACCGCTGGTTCGCCAAAGAAAAGATCGCCGCCCTGCTCATCGATCTGCAGCAGCCCGCGTTGGATCGCACCAACCGACGCCGCCGAAACATTGCCGTATTGCAGCGTGAGCTGGTCGGCGTTTTCACCGACATGCATCATCAACGACTGTAGATCTTTGAGGTCGATGAGCATCAAGCCGTTGTCGTCGGCATACTTGAAAGCGATCGATAAAACGCCCTCTTGCGTATCGTTTAGCTGCAAAAGCCGAGCGATTAGTAGCGGCCCCATTTCCGAAACAGTTGCTCGCAGAGGATGCCCCTGTTTGCCGAATACATCCCAGACGGTCGCGGGAAATCCCTCAAAAGCGGGGGTGATGCCGAGCTGGGTGTTACGAGCATCGATCTTAGGATTGCCGCCGCCGGCTTGTGTGCAGCCGGTCAGATCGCCTTTGATGTCGGCCATAAAGACAGGCACTCCGCGCGAGCTAAACCCTTCGGCTAGCCGTTGCAGCGTGACGGTCTTACCGGTGCCGGTCGCACCAGTGATAACGCCGTGTCGGTTGGACATCTGCGGCAGTAGATAAAATTCGCCCGTTGACGTTGCGTCTTTTTTCGCAGCGAGTATTGGTTCAGTCATATATTTAATTAATTAGCAGTTTTCGTATTTCCAGTTTCGGCGTTTGCCCTCAGTCAGCCATTCCATCGTCGTAGCAAGCCGCTTGTCGCGAGTCGCGTCAGTTTTTGCTTCGGTCACCCATTCGATGTATTCGCGTTTACAGCTCGGCGGAAACTTGTCGAATGTCTCAGCCGCTTTGTCGTTTTTTGCCAGCGCTTCAAGCATTATGTCGGGTACGACAAGCTCTTTTTTCTCGTGTTTGGGCTTTTCGACCTTAGCACCGTCGTCGTTGAGTTTCATCGCCTGTTTGACAAGCTTTTTCATCACGGCGTCTTTTGGTAGATCCTTTAACGAAGTGATCCGACCAAAACTTCCCATCGCGGTCTTATTATCCGGAAATGCGTCGGATTCCATCAGGCTTTGCTTCCAAAACCCAAAGGTACAATGCTGTTTGAACGCCGCAAATCCGCACAAAATACCCTTGTATTCAAAACTGGGCATACTCCATTTGAGCGTCTCTTTGGCGTCCGGGCATACCTCGTGAACAAGCGCACGGAGATGCGTCAGAACAGGCTTTGCGAAATCCTGCGACTTTTCGATATAAGCGTCAATACGCGGGTCAACAGTCGGCATCAGAGAAACTCCTGCTTTCGTTTTTGTGCTGGTATTATATACGATTTTCGCTTCGTGTCAGTAGCCCGTATGAATACTATTCACTTTTAGCGATTTGCGCTAGACTCTTACGAACAATGAAATGCCCTAAATGCCAAGAAGACATACCCGGCGGAGGTTCGTCCTGTTCCGCGTGCGGATTTTCATTTGATTCGGCGACGCAGATGTTGAAGCCGTCGGGCGAAGCGTCTAGTAACCTGAGCGAAGCACCGTCGATCCGTACAACTGAATCCTCAGACGGCGGAAGTTTTCGTCCGGGTGAGATCCTTGCTGAGCGTTACCGCATGGTTAGCCTCCTTGGCCGCGGCGGGATGGGCGAGGTCTATCGTGCGGACGACCTGAAGCTCGGCCAGCCGGTCGCTCTCAAATTTCTTCCCGATCATCTCTTGAGCGACGGAGCGGCACTCGCCCGGTTTCATCGCGAAGTCCGCGTTGCCCGTCAGGTGAGCCATCGGAATGTATGCCGCGTTTACGACATCGGCGAGATCGACGGGCGGCATTTCCTGTCGATGGAGTTTATCAAGGGCGAAGAGCTTTCCTCGCTCCTGCACCGCATCGGCCGCCTGCCTGATGACAAAGCGATCCAGATCTCTCGGCAGATCTGCGCGGGGCTCGCGGCGGCGCATGAGACCGGCATTCTGCATCGCGACCTGAAACCGGCGAACGTGATGATCGATGAGAACGGCAACGCCCGCATCACCGATTTTGGCCTGGCCGGGCTGGCCGAGGAGTTCAAAGCCGACGAGATCGGTGCCGGTACGCCGGCCTATATGTCGCCGGAGCAGATCGAGGGCGGCGAGCTGACCATCAAGAGCGACATCTACTCGCTGGGGCTGGTGCTCTATGAGCTATTCACCGGCAAGCAGGCGTTTGTGGCGGCGACGGTCGGTGAACTGATCAACCTACGCCGCAGCAACACGTCGCCGACCACGCCGACATCGATCGTCAAGGGCTTTGATCCGGTGATCGAAAAGGTCATCGACCGCTGTATCCAAAAAGACCCGTCGCAGCGGCCTTCGTCGGCGTTGCAGGTTGCCGCGGCATTGCCGGGCGGCGACCCTATCGCGGCCGCTCTGGCCGCCGGTGAAACGCCTTCGCCGGAAATGGTCGCCGCCGCGCCAAAAGAAGGTGCATTGCGTCCGCCGGTCGCGATGGCCATGCTCGCCGCATTCTTCGTGATGCTCACGGCGGTCGTTTTAGTTGGGGAGCGAAAGCTGATCCACAGCCATATTCCCTTTGAGAGATCGCCCGAGATCTTGAGAGAGACGGCCCGCGACATCGCCCGGCGGGCGGGCTATAGTGAGCCGCTGGACATCGCCCATTGGTTCGCTCTCAGAAACGACATGCTGGACTATATCGCGCAGAACGATCAGTCACCGGATCGCTGGGACAAAATGAAGGCGATGAGGCCGTCGGCGGCCACTTTCCGGTATCGCCAGAGCCCGCGATATCTCGAGGCGAATGATGGCCGGCTCGGCCCGGATGCTCCACCTCGAATAGTTCCCGGCATGGTCGACGTAGGTCTCGATACTCGCGGAGAATTAAGGTCATTTCGAGCCGTGCCGCCGCATATTATTGACCGTGCCCCTACCACCCCGAATGAGATCGAATGGTCGATCTTTTTTACAGCAGCCGGACTCGATCAGGCAGAGTTTCGCCAAG
>JBGTII010000169.1:0-19730 GCA_041745735.1 Pyrinomonadaceae bacterium
AGTATCAATGGGAACAAAAATAGGCAAAATTATGCGGGTCACGTCAGATAACATGACCCGCATAATTATGAGCTGAAATAGGTGATTAGCGAGTAGGGCTGACAACGGTAACGCCGCCGCCGAGACCATTATCGTCCCCGCGCGTTCCAAAGTAAATGCCAAGCCCGGCAGCACCGGCAGCGAGGGCGATCAACCAAGGATAACCGGCGAATGCAGGTGGTGTTCCCGAACCCGGACGCATACAAGGCTTGCAACCCGTCTGTCCCATGGTTCCTGCCATTGCTGACGCACCGGCGGCAACTTGCTTGTCACTCGATCCTTCGCGCATCGTCACTAGCCCTGATGCGGTGTCGACCCAAGTGTTAGCACAAGCCGTCTGTACAGAGAAATTATTTGCTTGGCTTGAATCGGATATAGCAGTCGCGTGCTTAGTTGTGACTGTTGTAGCGGTTCCAGCCGAATTTGAAATTCGAACTTTTCCCGAATCGAGCATTGCGATGATGCTGCTGTCGGTGAAATTCAAGGTCATGGTTGATTCTTCCTGAACTTCAACGCGGCCCAGCTTGCCAAGGCTGACAACTGCACTCGAGCCTTTCGCGGTCGTGATCGACGATCCTGATGTGATCGTTGAATTCGAGACTGCGGTTTGACCGTTGACGGTTACCTGGCCTGTGACAGTGATATCTGCACCTGCGACCAGAGGTCCGGCCAAAGCGATCATCGATGAAACACATAAAAGTGTAGCAAGCGTGGTTAAAGTGACGAATTTACGAGCAATGTTTTTGCCTAGCATCTGTTTAATCTCCTCCTGAAAATCGATCCTATTTCAAATATATAACTGTTTGAGACCTATATTAACTATTAACGGTCCGCATCCCCTTAATTGGGGAATCGCGCTATTGTCTCAAAAATCAACTCTCTCAATCTTTTACACGATATTAAGCTACGTGTCAATAAATCCCGGCTGTCAATCGCAAAGATCAAGAGAAAATTATTCCCATGGCTTAATACTGCCTAAGCTAGGATTTGATTCATATTAGAGCACAGTTCTACTATTATTCAAAGGCAAAACGAAAAAAAGAGGATTTTTATTGAAATTTATTACAGATGTAACAACAGTAGACTTTCGAAAGTGTTTCTAAACGTGCCATTCCGTTTAAGATCTCGATTGCCTGTTAAGTGGATTTTTGTTCTAATTCCCTCAGTTCAAAATATGTTTACGGAGATCTTATCTATATGAACGTCAAACGAATTTTCCTTTTAACAATGTCCTTATCGATCGGGTTGACGGCCTCTTGCTCAAGCGGGCCAAAGGAAAAACGGATCAAGATCGGCTTTGCGATGGACACGCTTAAAGAAGAGCGTTGGCAACGGGACAAGGATGCTTTTGAGGCTCACTGCAAACATCTCAATGCCGATTGCGTCGTGACGGTCGCCGATAATAAGGCCGACAAGCAGGCGAACGATGTTGACAATCTACTGACACAGGGCATCGACGTACTTGTGATCGCCCCGCATGACGCGACTCAGGCCGCATCGATGGTCGATAAGGCAAAGGCACAGAATATACCGGTGATCAGTTATGATCGGCTTATCAATTCTGACAAGATCGACGTTTACATCTCACACCAGGTTCCGGTGATCGGGAAGAAGATAGCCGAATACGCCATTCAAAAGGTGCCGAAAGGGAAGTATGTAATGGTCTATGGGGCATCGACGGACAACAACGCCGTCATTATGAAAAAGTCGGAGCTTGAGGTTTTACAGCCTGCGATGGACAAGGGCGACATCAAGATCGTCGCTGATAATTTCATAACCGACTGGAAACCCGAAGAGGCGCTGAAGATGGCCGAAAACGCCTTGACGCAAAACAACGACGACATTCAGGCGTTCGTTGTTTCTAACGACGGCATGGCCGGTGGCGTGATCTCGGCTCTTGCGAAACGCGGACTAGCAGGGAAAGTGCTCGTCACCGGCCAGGATGCCGGTCTCGAAGCTCTTCAAAATATAGCCGAAGGTAAACAGTCGATGACGGTCTATAAGCCGATCATTCCTCTAGCAAACGCCGCAGTTGAGGCTGCGGTCAAGCTTGCTAAAAAGGAAAAGCTCGACACCAAGCCGTTTATGAATGACGTGCTCAAAAAAGAAGTGCCATCGATCTTGCTTGAGGTGACATCGGTCGATAAGGCAAATCTGATGGACACCGTAATTAAAGACGGCTTTGCAAAATACGAGGACGTTTATAAGAACGTGCCTGAAGCGGATCGCCCTAAAAAGCCGACGAGCTAGTTTTGCAGAAGCCCGCGCGTAAGCAAGTGTGTAACATCCATGGTGAGCAGTACGCCCTCGCTTACACGCGGGCCTCAGGATCGATTCAATGATCAACATCGTATTAGCCGCCGATCTTGGCGGGACAAACTTGCGGATCGCGGCTGTCGATAGTAGCGGTGCGATCTTGCATCTGACCAAACGACCCGTGCCGATTGGCGTTTCGCCAGAACAGCTTATTGGTCTAGTTCGCGAAATGGCGGCGGAATGTGGATCGTTCGATGCAGTTGCGTTTTCGGCTCCGGCTCCAGCCGCAAAAGAATTTGACGGCGTGCTGACAAAACTCCCAAATCTGCCTTCGCTTGTCGGGATGGATCTGAAAGCGGCTCTCGACGATCTTTTTCATCTGCCTGTCACCATCGAAAACGATGCGACCGCTGCCAGTATCGGTGAGGATTGGATCGGAGCGTCGCAGGATGTCAATACTTCGGTTTGTGTCACGCTCGGAACCGGAATCGGCGGCGGTATCATTATTAATGGTGAGCCGCTGCGCGGGCTTGACGGCACAGGAGGCGAGATTGGCCATATTTGCGTAGAGCCCGAGGGACGCCCTTGCGGCTGCGGCAGCCACGGTTGTACCGAGCAATATGCTTCGGCCACAGCGATCGAGCGAATGGCTTCGGAGGCGGGAATGAACGTAACGACTGCCGCTCAAGTTTATGAGGCTTGGGTGGCTGGCGACAAACAGGCCAAAGCTGTCTTTGACACGATGGGCCGATATCTCGGCATTATGCTGGCGGGCCTCGCAAATACGCTGAATCCCGAAATGTTCGTGATCTGCGGGGGTGTCACCCAGGGCTGGGACGCTTTCGCACCCCGCCTCGAAGCCGAAATACTCGCTCGAGCCTATCCAGCGGCCGCAGCCCGTGGCAAACTCGTTCGCGGTAAACTCGGCGACAACGCCGGCCTGCTCGGTGCCGCACGCTCCGCCTTTCAACGCCAATAACACTCAAAAGACTCGCCCGTTTTCTACTTGCACAAAAGTCAGTGTTCAAGTAAGATATTCGTTTGCTGAGATGCGCGAGTAACGTGTCAAGTGGGTTTCGCACCCACTTTTTCTTTTGGGTTTGCAAAGTGATGGATAAGCATCTCGTTATTGAGCGGGTCGGAAATATAGCGGCTAAGGTTTCCGTTGATACGGGCGTCGAATTGGTCCACGTCGAGATCGCGGGCATCAAGCATGACATGGTCGTGCGGGTCTTTATCGATAAACCCAAAGGCGTGACGATCGACGATTGCTCGCGGTTTTCTAAGGCGGCTGAGGAGATCCTCGACGCTGAGGACATCGTCCCGTCAAAATACGTTTTGGAAGTTTCGAGTCCCGGCATCGAACGCGAGCTTTATTCGCTAGCCGATTTTGTAAAATTTACCGGCAAATTGGCCAAGGTCAAGACAACGGCGGCGATCGGTGCGCAAAAGATATTTATCGGAGAGATCGTCGAGGCGAGCGACGAACGGATCGTGATCGACGATAGGACGCAAGGCAAGGTGACGTTCAAATACGCGGATGTTTCTAAGGCAAATTTGAGGATCGATCTTGCAAAAGAATTTAGCCGGTAATCCGGCATCGAGTGGGAAAGAGTTATGACATCATCCATCGGACAGAGTATAGACCTTTTATGTAGTGAGCAGTCGCTCGACCGCGATATGATTATCGAGGCGATGAAGGAAGCCGTCAAGGCGGCCGCTCGCAAGCAGTTTAAGGACAAGACGGGCGACAGCATCCAGGTCGAGTGGAACCAAGAAGAAGGCGAGATCGAGGTCTCGGCTGAAAAGACCGTTGTCGAAACGGTTGAGGATCCGCTGAGCGAACTTACGCTCGAAGAGGCGCAGGAGCTTGCCGGTGACGAGATCGAGATCGGCGATATGCTGCTGTTGCCGCTCAACCGCGAAGAAATGGGCCGCATCGCTGCACAGACGGCAAAGCAGATCTTGGTGCAAAAGGTCCGCGAGGCGATCCGCGAAAAGGTTTACGAGGAATACATCGACCGCAAGGGCGAGTTGATCAACGGCACTGTCAAACGCTTTGAGCGCGGCGATATGATCGTCGATCTTGGCAATAATCTTGAGGCCGTCGTGCCTCGTCAGGAGCAATCACGCGGCGAGATGTGGAATCAGGGCGAGCGCATCCGCGTTGTAATAGCCGACGTTTCGCGTGAGCAGAAGGGCCAGCAGATCAAAGGATCGCGTGCTTCGTCAGAGCTTTTGAAACGGCTCTTTGAGATGGAGGTTCCTGAGATCTACGACGAAACGGTCGTTATCAAATCGTGCGTCCGCGAACCCGGCGACCGTGCAAAGATCGCGGTTACATCTAACGAAAAGGATGTCGATCCGGTCGGAGCCTGCGTCGGTATGAAAGGCTCGCGTGTGCAGGCGATCATCAAGGAATTACGCGGCGAAAAGATCGATATTATCGAGTGGTCAGACGAGCCGTCGGTCTTTGCGGCAAACGCGCTGTCACCGGCAAAGGTTTCGCAGGTTCGCATTACAGACATTGATAACCGTTTGATGGAAGTCATCGTCGGTGAGGATCAACTTAGCCTCGCGATCGGTAAGAAAGGGCAGAATGTCCGTCTTGCGACCCGCCTGGTCGGTTGGGAGATCAAGATCGTCAGCGAGGAGCTGATCAAACGCGAGATCACTCAGCAGATGGGTAAAATGATGGCGTCGGGCGAGGCCGTTCCGATCACCGCTCTTGAGGGCGTGACCGCACCTCAGGCAGAGACGCTGGCCGAAAAGGGCATCAAGGATGTCGAGGCTTTGGCCGCTGCGTCGGTCGATGATCTGGTCGATTTCCTTGACGTCAGTATGGATCAGGCTGAGTCGATCAAAGCAGCAGCCGCTGAGATAGTCAGAGCCCGCAACGTCGAAATGGGCGTTGAGGAACCTGTGGAAGAAGCGGCAGAAGCAGTTGCAGAAGTCGCCGGGACGGAAGTTGCGGCTGAGGAAGTTGTTGCCGAAGAGGCTCCGGTCGAAGCGGCAGTTGAAGAAACCGTCGAAGAGACTGCTTCTGAAGAAGCTGCTGCTGAGGCAGAGCCTGAGGCTGAAGCAGTCGCGGAAGAAACTTCAGAGGAAGTCGTGGCAGAAGAGACTGAAACTCCCGCAGCCGAAGACGATGCTGACACAGCAAAAGATGCTTAGGTCCGAGTGGTAATCGCCGCGGCGTAGATTGCCGGGGGCGCGTGAACGAACAAAGTTATTAAATATGGCGATCGGTAAAAGTATTCGAATATACGACCTTGCAAAAGAGGTCAAGCAGGACACAAAACGTGTGATGGAAGACCTGCGCCGTGAGGGCGTTGACGTCAGCGTTGCGTCCAACTCCGTCCCGTATGATGTCGCCGAAAAGGTTCGCGGTAAGTACTTCCCCAAGACCGAGATCGCACCAAAGCGCGCCATCAAGATCATCAAGAAAGCCGCCAAAACGGATGACGTTCCGGTGGCCGAGACCGATATTTCCGTTGCACCAGATGCACCGGAGGTTGAGGCTACGCCAACCGCAGCCGAACTTGCTGCCGAGCCAGTCGTTGTCGAGGCAACTGCACCGACAGCCGAGGTTGAGGATGCAAAGCCGGGCACACCGTCGAGTGTAAAAAAATTAACAAAGAAACCGGCTGCTGAACCAGTCGTCGAAGAGGTTGTCGAGACCGCTGAAACAGCTCCTGCTGAACCAAGGCGTGTCGTAAAGCCTAAAGCCGATGTGGTCGAAGAGGCTGCTCCGGTCGAGGCTGTTGAGGCTGAGGTCGAGGCTTCGCCCGCCGCTGAGGTTGAGGAAGCCGCTCCGGTGGCCACCGTTTCAAAATCCGGCACGACGGTCAAAACTCTTACACTCACCAAAGATGCTCTGGACAAGGGCATTAAGGCTGGCGACAAGCTCGTAAAAGATGCACCGACGCAGACCGGCCGGCTAATTGCCGAACCGTCTCGCGGACGCCCCGGTGATGGTCCGCGTGGACTTCGGGGAACACCCGGCGAAAATGCCGCTCCGCAGATGACCTATATCCCACCGGCGGACAACCGTCGCCGTCCGGGTCGTGGCGGGGGACGCAAGGGTGCCAATGACAAAGGCGGCAGATTTGCCGAGCGCGATCAAGATGCACCGCAGAAACGCACCATCGAGGAACGTATTCTCGAACAGGTCGGTGCGGTCAATGATGATGGATTAAAAGTTATTCGTCTCGTCGAAGGAGCCACCGTTCGCGAGTTTGCCGAGGCTTTGGGCATCACACCGCGTGACATCGTGCAGCTGCTTATCAAACGCGGCGTTTTTGCGACGCTTAATCAGCCGATCGGCGAAAAAATGGCGTCCGAGATGGCGTTTGATTACGGATTTGACCTCAGCTTTGTACCGTTCGAAGAAATGGTCATCGAAGAGGAGTTTGAAGAGCTGATCGCCGCCGATGCCGACGATGTCGAGCTGACACGTGCCCCCGTTATTACGGTCATGGGCCACGTCGATCACGGTAAAACCAGCTTGCTTGACGCAATTCGATCAGAAAATGTCGCCGAGGGCGAGGCCGGTGGTATCACGCAGCACATCGGTGCTTACAGCGTGATGGTGCCTAATGCCGACAACCCGGACGAGCCGCGTCGCGTCGTTTTCCTTGATACGCCGGGCCACGAAGCGTTTACCATGATGCGTGCTCGCGGAGCCAAGGCGACGGATATCGTTATCCTTGTCGTTGCCGCCGATGACGGCGTCATGCCGCAGACCATCGAGGCCGTCGAGCATTCAAAAGCCGCCGGTGTTCCGATGATCGTTGCGATCAACAAGATCGACAAACCCGGTGCCAATGTAGATAACGTCAAAAATGGTTTAGCCGGATTGGGCTTGCAGCCGACCGATTGGGGCGGTGAGACTGAGATGGTCGAGGTTTCAGCCAAGAATCGTCAGGGTCTCGATACATTATTAGAAACAGTTTTGCTCCAAGCCGATATTCTCGACCTCAAAGCCAGCCCGACGCGTCGTGCGTCCGGCGTCGTGCTCGAGGCCAAACTTGATAAAGGACGCGGTGCAGTTGCAACCGCTCTCGTCCAACAGGGAACGCTGAAAGTCGGTGATCCGTTCATCGTCGGACAGTTTTCGGGCAAGGTCCGAGCGATGTTCTCGGATCGTGGTGAAGCAGTGCTAGAAGCTTTGCCCGCAACACCGGTCGAGATACTTGGATTACAGGGTGTGCCGCAAGCCGGTGACACGTTCCAGGTCGTCGCCGACGTTGATCGTGCTCAAACAATTGCCGGACAGCGACAGATGCACGTCCGACAGGCCGCGATGCTCAAAACCACCAAGCGTGGTATCGAATCGCTCGGTTTGGCGGAGATCAAAGAGTTGCTCGTCATCCTCAAAGCGGACGTTCAAGGTTCGGTCGAGGTGCTCAAGGGAACGCTCGAAAAACTTTCGACCGAAAAGGTCAAGGTTCGCGTTATTCGTGCGGGTGTTGGTGCCATTGCCGAGTCCGACGTTCTGTTAGCGTCGGCGACACAGGCGGACGACGCTTCGACAGCGGTCGTTATTATCGGATTTAACGTCCGGCCTGAGGCCCGCGTTTCGGATATTGCCAAGCACGAAGACGTTGATATTCGCCTGCACTCGATCATTTACAAGGTCGAAGAAGAGATCACGGCCGCGATGATCGGTATGCTCGACGCGATCGAGAAAGAAACGATCCTCGGCAAGGCTCTTGTTCAAGAGACTTTCAAAGTATCGAAACTTGGCACCATTGCCGGTTGCCGCGTTACCGAGGGGCTTATTCGCCGACACGCAAGAGCGAGGCTCTTGCGTGACAGCGTTGTCGTTTGGGAAGGCGACATCTCGACGCTCAAACGTTTCAAAGACGATGTCAACGAGGTCAAAAACGGATTTGAATGCGGTATCAGCCTCGTCAATTTTAACGATATCAAGATCGATGACGAGATCGAGGCGTTTGTGATCGAAAAATTCGCCGCGACGGAATTGTAAGATATGCGACGGCCGGAACGCTTCGCTGAAGCATTGAAAGAGGAGATCGCTGAGGTCGTCGGTTTTGAACTGGACGACCCGAGGCTCGAGACGACAACCGTTACCGAGGTTGTCGTGTCCGAGGATCTGAGAGACGCCAAAGTGTTTGTTCTCATTCACGGTAGTGACGAGGATATTAACAAGGCGTTAAAAGCTTTGGGCAGCGCATCGACCTTTGTCAGGCAGCAAGTAGCGATGAATCTATCGCTCCGCTATGCGCCGCATTTACATTTTGTCCGCGATACCGCCGAAGAAAATGCTTCGCGTATCAACGCTATCCTGAGCGATTTGACGCTCAAGGGTGAAATAAAAGAGGATGATAGTGAATAGTTGATAGTGGATAAATGGATAGTTATTAGATTTAACTATCAATTATCAGTTATCAACCATCCACTTCTTAATAAGTGTTAAGCCAAGTAGTAGAGTTAATTGAAACCAAACATACGTTTGGAATTACAACCCACATTAAGCCCGATGGTGATGGGGTTGGTTCGTCTTTAGGATTGTGCTGGCTGCTTCGCAGTCTGGGCAAAGAGGCTGAGGTCATGGTTCGCGGCGAAGTGCCGCCGGCATACCGCAGCTTGCCCGGAGCCGACGAGATACTTAACGTCAGTTCGGTCAACGGCAAATACGACGCTATCTTTGTCATAGAGTGCTCAGACGTTGATCGCCCCGGCATTGAAGGGCTTGATAAACAGTTCACGGTTAACATCGACCACCACTCCACCAGCGAACATTTCGGCACCATCAACTGGATCGATTCGACAGCATCGGCTGTCGGCGAGATGATCTACAATCTCTGCAAAGCCATCGGCGGCCGCATTACCCAAGAGATCGCCGAATGCGTCTATCTTGCGCTCGTTACCGACACCGGTTCATTTCATTTCCCAAACACATCCGACCGCACGCTCAAGGTCGCATCCGAACTTATTAAAGCCGGTGCGAAGCCCGCGAAGATCGGCGAGGCCGTCTACAACAACTACCCCTGGTCGCGTATCGAACTGATGCGTCAGGTGCTCGGGACCGTCAAACGTGACGAGAGCGGACGCATCGCTTCGCTACGACAAACTCTTGAAATGCAGGACTCTGCCGAGGCAATAGATGGCGATAACAACGGTTTTGTAAATATCCCGCTCGCCGCAAAAGATGTCCTCGCAGTCGTCTATATGCGTGAGGTCGAACAGGGGAAATACCGATGCAGTCTACGCTCGAAGGGCGATATCAACGTCGCCAAGGTTGCCGAAAAATTTGGCGGCGGCGGGCATAAGAATGCTTCGGGCCTTGGCATCGAAGGCGACTGGGACGAAAAAGAAGCCGAGATCGTCGCAGCCCTCGCCGAGGCCGTCGACACAACTACAAGCTAGATCAAACCGCGAAAAGACAAAAAAGAGCGAAAAAGAGTCTTCTCTTTTAGCTATTTTTGTGTGTTTCGCGGTTAAATATTCTCCAGATGGCTGAAAAGCGTTACAAATGGCGGCGCGACGATTACCGCGAAAAGACCAAGGGCCTGTTGATGCTCAACACCGGCGACGGCAAGGGCAAAACCACCGCCGCTCTTGGGCTGATGGTACGTGCCGCTGGCCGCGAGTTAAAATGCGCGATGATCCAGTTCATGAAAGCCAAAGGCGACCGCTACGGCGAGCATGAGTCATTCGAAAAACTCGGCATCGAGGTCCACACAATGGGCGACGGCTTTACCTGGGACACCAACGACAAAACCCAAGACATCAAAACCAGTGAGGAAACATGGGCACTCTGCGTCGATAAGATGCGAAACGGGGATTACGACTTGCTCGTATTCGACGAACTGTTGTATGTCCTGAGCTACGGCTTTCTCGACATCGACGCGGTAGTCGCCGAGATCCGCGACGTCCGCGAAAAACAGCCGCATTTACACCTGATATTAACCGGCCGGAACGTCGATAATGCGTTGCAGAAGATGATAGACGAAGCAGACCTCGTTACCGAAATGACAGAGATAAAACACCCTTTTAACGCCGGTATCTTTGCCCAGCAGGGAATTGAGTTTTAAGTTCAGAGTGACGCCTTCAGGCGTTTCTTTGATAGTGATATGAAAACACCCGTCGAAAAACGAAAACCATCCGGCATCGTTGACTATATTGCGTTGGCGTTGACAACCTTTGGTGTCGGATACATTCCTGGAGCTCCGGGAACGTATGGTTCGGCGGTTGGTGTCGGAATATATTTGTTTGTGATTCAGCTCGCAGAGCAATGGACAAAACCCTCGGTGGGCTTTGTGCCAAAACCAGATTGGAAAACGGGAGCAGAAATTTGGGCCATTGGGTGTTTATTCATTGTCCTGTTTTCTTTATTGGCGATTTGGGCCTCCGGACGAGCAATTCCCCTTTTGGGTAATGAAGATCCGTCGGAAGCGGTCGTCGATGAAGTGTTGGGACAACTCATAACTTTCATGTTCATTCCATTTTTTAGTCCGTTTGGCGGACACATGGTTTATGTTGTAATCGGCTTCGTGTTGTTTCGTTTGTTTGACATCCTGAAGCCATATCCAATCAATAGATTGCAAGATTTACCTGCCGGAATTGGAATTTGTATGGATGATATCGTAGCTGGTATTTATGCGGGTGTAACCCTTGCATTGATTTATGCATTTTTTGTAGGTCTCTAATGATTTATCACGTATTACCTGGCGATGCTCAGGTCGAAGAATTCAAGAAAACAGGTATTGATGGCGAGGTGATCGTTTGCCGTGAGGTGTTTGTCACCGGGCCGATCGATGCCGAGAATATTGATCAATTTTGGGACGAGCGTGCGAAATTTATCCTTGCCGAGTATGGCGAGGACGAGATCGTCTATCACGAAACCGTCGCTGACCAACTAACAAGACTTGCCGACATGACCGAAGACGACGAAGTTTATCTTTGGTTCGAATACGAGCTGTTTTGCAGCGTGAACATGTGGTTTTGCCTGTGGATGTTGAGTGAAACCGGGGCGACCGTGTATCGGGTCGAGCCGATCGGGCTTGAGGTAGATAGTCGCTGGGACGGATTTGGTAAATTTGAGGCTGACGATCTAAAAGCGTGTTATGAGATGCGGACAAGGCTAAGCGGTGAGGATGTAGCATTAGGAGCCGCTCTCTGGCAGGCATACCGTCGTAAAGATTTCGATAAACTCAAAGAACTTAGCAAGGGTGCGACAGATGCATTTCCCTATCTTAGCGAGGTGGTCGCGGCTGCAATATTACAGGATAGTGAGCCGCTCGCTGTTGTCCGGGCGATCACTTCCGGAGGCGAGACGGATTTTGCCAAGATCTTTGCGGAGTTCAAAAAGCGAGCCGGGGTTTATGGCTACGGCGATCTGCAGGTCGAGCGTCTGTTTGATCAGATCTCGTCGTAATCCTCCTCGGGTGGCGGCGGATCACCTATCACGACTTCGGCATCGCCCTGGAATATCCATCCGCGTCGCCAGAAATAGATCAGTAATATCACTGTGATCAGAGCCATCACACCGATGGTTATCCAATATCCGTGCTGCCAGTCCTTACCCGGCAGAATGTCAAAATTCATCCCGTAAATACCGGAGAGCAGCGATAGAGGCAGGATAATCGCCGAGAGTACGGCGAGCGTTTTCATCACATCGTTTGTTCGGTTGCCGACGACCGCGAAATGGATGTCGAACAGGCCCGCAACCAGATCGCGATAGCCCTCGGCAAGGTCCGATATTCGTTGCAAATGATCATGAACATCACGGAAAAACGGCAGAACATTCGTCGGTATCTGCGGAAATTCGCCGTGCGACATTCGGTAAAGCACCTCGAGCTGACGCGACGATATTCGCTTTAGACGCGCGACACTCCGGCGCACGTCCATCACCTCGGCGAGCACCACGTTGCTGTTGCGTTTCATATCAAAAACTCGATCCTCCAGCGCGTTGATCGCAGTATCAAAATCATCGACGATCGGCATATACAGATCGACGAGTTCGTCCAAAATATGATGCATCAGATACGCGGCACCCCGTTGGCAGTGAAATGTGCTGCTGCGAATATGCTGCTTTACGGCCTTGATGCTCAGAAAGCGCTCAACGTGAAATGTGACGACAAAATTTGAACCAAGATAGCCGTCGAGCTCCTTTGTCGCAAAATTTGCCGGATTTGTTTCTCCGGGTTTGATCCCGTGGACGATGAAGTAGAGATATTTGTCAAAGGCCTCGACCTTTGGCTGGTTACGGGTTTCGAGGCAGTCCTCGACCGTCAGGTGATGAAACTTAAAGACATCGAGCATCACTTCCTTGGCTTCTTTGGCGTATTCCGCCGTCTCACCTCGAAAATCTACCCAAACGACATTTGTCTCGTCGGCAAGTAGGCCCGGCAACTCTTCGCGGGTAAACCCTTCCTCGACGGCATCAGCACCTTTTTTGTAGCAAAAAATTTCCATAATCGGAGTTTTAAAACTCCCCTCCTTACGCGGTTGCGGCGTTCCCGCAACACTGGCGGGCTCTGACGCCAGAACGAGGGGTGACAACCGCTTCGGTTGACGGGGTGGTTCTCTCTTCTTTGTCGCTAATCAACCCAGATGCTAAACTTACCGCAAATATCACTTACGGTTTTACCACTGACCACCGACTACTGTCCACTGATATGAAAGTTTTTGTCGCCGACGACGTTAATGAAGAAAAGTTGGCGCCGCTCATCGATGCGGGCATCGACGTTGTCAAAGAGACCAAGCTTGACGATGCCGTTCTCGCGACGCGTCTGAAAGATGCCGACGGTGTCATAGTTCGCAGTGCCACGCATATTACAGCCGAGTTGATGGATGCGGCAAAAAATCTGCGGGTCATCGGCCGTGCGGGCGTCGGCGTTGACAATATCGATGTGAAAGCCGCGACCCAACGGGGCATCGTCGTGATGAACGCCCCCGACGGCAACACGATCACAACCGCCGAACACACCATCGCCCTGCTCGTCTCGATGGCCCGCAACGTGCCGCAGGCGCACGCGAATTTACAATCCGGCGTCTGGGATAAAAAAAGCTTTGTTGGTGTGGAGTTAAATGGCAAAACGCTTGGCGTTATTGGACTTGGCCGTATCGGCAAGCATGTCGCCCAGATCGCACGCGGGTTTGGTATGCAGATCGTCGCCTTTGATCCGTTCACGTCCGCCGATCAGGCAAAGGAACTCGCCATCGAGACCGGTACGCTTGACGAAGTGCTAGCGAGAGCCGATTTTCTGACGATCCACACGCCGGTGACCGACGAAACGCGCGGTATCATCGGCAAAGACGCTTTTGCCAAGGTGAAAAAAGGCGTGCGGCTCGTCAATTGTGCTCGCGGAGGTTTAGTCGATGAAATCGCTCTGCTCGAAGCAATCGAAAACGGGACTGTCGCAGCCGCTGCCCTCGATGTATTTTCGACCGAACCGCTACCCGCCGATTCGCCGCTGCTTGGTAATCCAAAGATAATCACAACACCACATCTCGGTGCTTCAACGACCGAGGCTCAGGAGGGTGTTGCTCTGACCGTTGCTGAGCAGATGCGTGATTATCTGATCGACGGGACGCTTCGCGGAGCGGTCAATGCTCCGTCAATGGCGGCGGCTGAGGTCGAGGCACTGCAGCCATTCATCGATCTCGCCGAGCGTTTGGGCCGCTTTCAAGCGCAGCTTCTTGACGAAGGAGCGATATCAAATGTCCGTCTCGAATACACCGGAGCGCTTGCTACCACGGACGCCGCACCGGTCACGCGGGCGTTTCTCGCGGGACTGCTCCGCGATGTTTCTGCCCGCGTCAATGTCGTCAACTCTCTGCTCATCGCCGAGGAACGCGGCATCAGCGTCACGACCAGCTACACGACCGCCGGCAAGATGGTAAACGCCGACATCCTCACAAGCGTCACAACCGCCGACGGCGAACAGACCGCGTCGGGACTCGTCTTTGCCAACGGCGAAGGCCGCATCACCGAGATCGGCAGCTTTTCGATCGAAGCCGTCCCGCACGGTTATATGCTAATCACCAAAAATCGCGACGTCCCCGGCGTCATCGGCGAACTCGGCACGATCCTCGGCGAAAACGGCGTCAACATCAGCCGCTTTTACCTAGGCCGCCAACAAAAAGGCGGCGAAGCGTTGGCCGTCGTCGAGATCGATTCCGCACTCGAAGAATCAGTTCTGGAAAAATTACGACAGATCGCCGCCGTGATCTTAGTTAAACAGGTAAGGTTATAACGGGTCTGTATTATGGGTAACTCTGAAGCGACTTTGCGGGTCGAGAATGTGACAAAGCGGTTTGGTGATTTTACGGCTGTGGAAGGGCTGAGTTTTGACGTGCGTGGGGGGCGGGTTTTTGGATTTCTCGGGCCAAATGGTGCGGGTAAGACGACGACGATCCGGATGATCGTTGGGATCACGGCCCCGGACGAGGGCAAGATCGAGCTGTTTGGTGAGCGGATGTCGCCGAAATTGCAGGATAAGATCGGTTATTTACCCGAAGAACGCGGGCTCTATAAAAAGATGAAGATCGTGGATCAGCTCCGTTATTTTGCGGCGTTGAAAGACGTGCCGCAGGCTGTTGCCGACAAGCGTATCGACAAATGGCTCGAACGGATGAACCTCGCCGAGTGGAAAAACAAAAAAACGACCGACCTGTCGAAAGGGATGCAGCAAAAGATACAGTTTATCTCGACGGTGCTGCACGACCCCGACCTGCTGATTTTAGACGAACCGTTTTCGGGCCTAGACCCGGTAAATGTTGAGTTTATGATCGAGGTTTTAGCCGAGTTCAAATCGCAGGACAAGACGATAATATTCTCAACTCACCTGATGGAAACCGCAGAGCGGCTCTGCAACGACATCCTACTTATAAATAAATCTAAAAAGGTAGTCTCCGGCAGCCTTCGCGAGGTAAAAGCGAGTTACGGTAGAAATCTAATAGCCCTGCGTGCTGTTGGAGGGGAATCTGTGCTCGCCGATCGCTCCCTTGTAGCTAAAGCAAACGAGCATTCGGACGAGATCGAGATCGAATTGGCTGAGAATGCCGATCCGCAGGCTTTATTGAAAAAGCTGATCGAAAGCGGCGCGAATATCTCGAAATTTGAAAAGGTCGAACCAAGCCTTAATGATATATTCATCGACCAGATAGGAGGACACGATCAAGGTGCGTAAATTCCTGGCGGTTGTAAAACACGAATACAAAAAGATCGTCTATAAATGGGCTTTCCTACTGGGTACGCTTTTGTTTCCGATCATCGGAGCAGGTTTTGCCATTGTCCCGGCGATCATCTTTTCGCTGAAAGGTGAGCAGACGCGGATCGTGATCGTAGATCCGACCAATAAGATCTTGCCGAGGCTCAAAGAAAATCTTTCGGCAAAGCGTATCTCGGCTAAGGCCGAAGAGGCGTTAAAGGAATCGTATGGCGAGCCGAATGTAGCGCAGCAGGATCAGATGAAACAGAGCGCAGCGATGCTTGCGGCGGGTTTTGCATTTATCGATTATAACGCTGGCGACAAATCTGCGTTGCACATAAGACAGGAGTTAAACGCTATGGCGTCCGGCGACGAGATCGACGCTTACTTGCTGATCCCACCGGATATTGCGGCCCGCGAGGCAAAATTTGAGTTTCGGTCGCGCAAAGCGGGTGATTTTGTTGCGAATAGCACTCTGCGAGACGCACTTAACGAAGCGGTTCGGTCTGAGCGGCTTGCCGACGCAAATATCAGCGAAACGCTCGTAAAAGACCTTAGCCGAAATGTCGATTTTGAGGCAAAGTCGATCAATGAAAAGGGCGAGGAAAAAGATAGCGAGACGTTATTCCTCGCGTCGCTCGTCATCGGCATGATGATCTACATTACGCTGACGATATACGGCCAAGTGATCATGGGAGCCGTTGTCGAGGAAAAGGAAACGCGCATTGCCGAGATATTATTTTCATCCGCGAGGCCATTTACGCTACTGTTTGGCAAGCTGGTCGGAGTAGGACTTGCGGGACTCACACAGCTTGCGATTTGGGTCGCATCGCTGGCGGCGATCATCGGATTTCTTGCTACGCAGGGCGATATGGGTATCGCACTTAATTCGCTGCCGCATATTTCGCCGCTGATGGTGGTGTATTTCTTTGTATATTTTCTAGTCGGATTTTTTATCTACGCATCGATGTTTGCTCTGGTCGGGGCGATGGTGACGACCGTTCAAGAGGGCGGGCAATTTGCATTTCCCCCGATCATGATAATGCTGATCGGATTCTATTTTTGCTTTGCGGTGATACGCGACCCTAATTCGAGCCTGTCGTTTTGGGTGTCGATAGCACCGCTTTTCGCACCGCTGACGATGCCTGTACGAATACTCGCGGAGACGCCGCCTTTTTGGCAGATCGCCCTGTCGGTCGGACTAAATGTACTGACGATCGCGGGCCTCGTCTGGGTCGCATCCCGCGTTTACCGTATCGGAATGCTGATGTATGGCAAACGGGCGACGATACCAGAAGTGCTCAAATGGATACGCCAAGCTTAGAGTAAGGCACAATGTAGAGTGCACAATGCATAATATGAGATCAATAAGAGTTCTTTTATTATTAGCGACCGCTCTTTGCTCTGCCTGCGGTCCGGCTCCCAATACAAACACGAAACCAAAAGCCGTCTCCCCGACTCCAATGCCGACCGAAGCAGAGCGGGTCGAAAAGGCGACGAATGTCAGTTTCTCGACGTACTCAAAAGAGTGGCCGGTGGGCTGGCAGTGGATCGACCCCGACGAGAAACATAATCCGACGCCAAAGGACGTCAAGACCGGCGTACTGCGTATCAAGGTACCTACGCAAAAAGACCTCTACGGCGAAAATCGTAATGCTCCGCGTTACATGAAAGCGATCACCGGCGATTTTCAGATCGAGACGCGAGTCAAATTTCTGCCCAAGGAGAATTACCAAGGGGCGGGCTTGCTCATCTATAAGGACGATATCAATTACATCCGATTTGAACGGGCTTATGGCGGGGTTGGCGGCGGCGGCGAGGGCATTCGCATCGACGTCCGCACCGGCGACGAATACAAACCACTCGTCACGCCCGACGCAATTCAAACCGACGCCGAAGAGGTTGAGCTAAAGATCGTCCGCGCGGGCCGTGTCTTCACCGCCTATTGGCGTATCGACGAAGAGTCCGAGTGGCGCACAGCGGGCGAATATGAATCAACATTCCCCGATACGATCCTCGCAGGGCTAATCGCGTGCAACACGGCCCGCGAGATCACCGCGGAGTTTGCCTACATACGTATGCTGCCGCACAAAAAGAAATAGCTCTATCTGTTATCGTCAAAGTAGCCGCTTGATTGCGGAGCGATCTAACTTTGGTAAAAAAGGAGATTAGGATCATGGTTGACGATAAACTTGCCGTTGACGAAGCCCAACGAGCTGCTAACTACGAAGCGATAAAATCCAACGTAAAAGCCGAGGTCGGCAGCGAGATAGCCGCCGAAGCCCATCGCACCACGCCGGTTCAGGCTGAACGGGTCGAGGAACTGGCAGTTGATCTTCGCGAAAAGGCCGTCCATGAAGTTGCTCAAACCGAACGCGAGGTTGAACGCGGCCGCGTTGTAGCACGTATTTCACAGGTCATCGATTATATTTTTTACATCGTGTACGGGCTGCTATTTATTCGACTGCTGCTCTCGCTATTTGCGGCACGTTCGGCAAATGATTTCGTCCAATTTATTCGCACGGTGACCGATCCCTTCTACGCACCGTTCAAGGGCATTGTCGCGAGTCCAACCACGCCCGAAGGTTTTACGCTCGCTCTGCCGATCGTCATCGCGCTCGTTGTTTATTTGCTATTGCATCTTGCGATCAACGGGCTGCTGCGCATGTTTGTGCACCGCAAAACTGAAGTATAAGTGGAACGGCAATGATTGCCGTTTCGTAGCTGTTTGTGATACACCGTAAGTGTCATCTCTAGGGTTTTAGGTCGGAAATAGGAGAAACAATATGATCGGACAATTAATAGGCGGTTTGATAGTCGGAATTCTCGCAAGGCTTTTGATGCCCGGCAAAGAAGCTTTTCCCGATGGTGTTATCGGTTGGATCTTAACGGCGGTACTCGGCATCGCCGGAGCATTTATCGGCGGATTTATCGCAAGGTCTTTGTGGGCAGGCGAAAACTACGCTGCCGGATGGATCATGTCGATTCTCGGAGCAATACTATTGCTAATTATCGTCAGGCTCATCTTTGGCAGGGGCGGCGCGACCTCGTAATGACTGCTACTTAGAATTGTTTACCAGTGCGGCGAGAGAATTAGCTTCTCTCGTCGCATTTACTTCATCATCTTCCAATGGCGATCATTCGCAAAAGATTTGTAATCCACGAGCATCATGCACGCAATCTCCATTTTGATTTACGGCTTGAGGTCGATGGGGTTTTGCGTTCCTGGGCGGTGCCAAAGGGTCCTTCGATGGATCCGGCTGAGAAACGGCTCGCGATCGCCGTGCCGGATCACAGCATGGCTTACGGTAGTTTTGAGGGGCGGTTGCCGGACGATTCGTACGGCGCGGGCGAGGTAAGGATTTGGGACGACGGAAAGTATGAGACCGCGATAGATCCGGCGATCCAATTGAAGAAAGGCAAACTTAGACTCGAGTTTTTGGGACTGAAATTACGCGGCGAGTTTGTGCTCACAAAAATGCACGGCCAGATAAAGAACTGGCTGTTGATCAAATCAGACGATCACTTTGCCGATCGGGAGTGGCGGCTTGAGACAGTTCTGGAACCAAAAGCAAAGAGAAAAAAATAGTTTGTGCCCGTAATACTGAATAGCCTAAAATTATTGGACTATGCCTAGATCGTTAAAGCTCAGTCTGGACGGTGAAGAGTTCTCCGTTCAACTCAAAAAGATCGACCGCGACGACCTTTACGGTTCGGTCGAGATCGAGGCTTTTGATGAGAAGGGGCTAGAGGCTTCGCTGCGAGTGCTCGCGGCGGATGGGAAGACTTTGATCGACAAGGGCGGGACGGCGCTCGCGACCGTGACGGACAAAGGTGATTCGGTCGAGCGGAACGAGCTGATCCCGATTACGCCCGATGGCGAGCCGATCGCCCAGGTGCCTTCGTCGTTTGGACAAAAGAATGTGCTGTCGCCCGCGACGGTCGAAGACTATTTTACGCAGATAGTTAAGAGCGTTTATCTCGTTGGGACGTTTGAGACGAATGACATCTCGGCCCTACACGATTACTTGTCTGACGGGCGGATGTACTGGTTCCCTTTCAGTTGGCGCGGCGGTATCGAGTATGACAACGCCTATCTGATAGGTTCGGGCGGCGATATTTTTATGGTGGTTGGGAAACAGGCGGATTTTCAGTATATTAAGCTGAATCAGGCGGCTGTTTTGGATTCCGGCGAGGAAGAAGAGATTTCGGCGGATGATCTGGATTTTGATTTGATGTAGTCGGAGC
>JBGTII010000170.1:0-12137 GCA_041745735.1 Pyrinomonadaceae bacterium
AAATACACAGCAGGACTTTTTACAGGTACAAGGAAAAAGAAAGGAAGGTAGGCCTATTCTTTATTATAATATGGATACTTGGAAGTATAATAAAATGAAATGTTGCGCTTGATGCCAGATTTGACATATCATAAATATGGGGACAGCTTCCACTGATAAAGACCTGTTTTGGTTAACGGACAAGGTGTCGTCGCCCCCTCTGTCTTCGGAGGCGCGTGTTGAAACAGGTTACTATTTGAGGAAACTGCAACAGGGCGAAAAATTAAGTTTGCCCCAATCAAGACCAATGCCGGACATTGGCAAACGTTGTCACGAACTTCGCATCACAGATATTGATTCGATATGGAGAGTTTTCTATCGGATTGATAGCGATGCAATAGTCATTATTGAATGGTACTCGAAAAAGACTCAACAAACGTCGAAGAGCGTTATCGAACGTTGTAAAAAGAGATTAAAGAAATACGACGAACTCTGTTTAAAGGCGGCCCTCTCAAAACCAAATGGATAAGCACAAACGAGATATTTTAAAAGCGGGCGGATGGAAAAGTGGCACGGTTGCCGAATTTTTACAGCTTACCCCGGAAGAGTCGGAACTAGTGGAATTGCGCTTGAAGCTGAGTAGCGCATTACGCTCTCGCCGTCTTACGTCTGGACATACTCAGCGGCAAGTTGCTGTCCAAATTCACTCAAGCCAATCGAGACTCGCAAAAATGGAAGCGGCAGATAGCAGTGTAAGTATAGATCTTTTGGTCCGCGGATTACTCCATCTCGGCTGGAATGTCTGGGATATTGCTAACGCTCTAATGGTTGGAGGGCTCGTCCAACATTCTAAGCAAGCATCTTTGGGTTCTACTCGCATTCCGGGAACATTTTCCTTTTCCCGATCGGCCGGTAACCTTGAAACTATAGAAGTGAAAGATTTCTTTTTAGCCTAGCCAGACACCATTATGGAAAAGATCGAAAAATTTGATTTCAAGGAATTAGCGGAGATCCTCGTAAAAGAACGCGATATTCACACTGGACATTGGGGATTATTTTTACGTTTTGGCATAGCCGCTGGGAATGTAAATATGAAACCCGAAGACAGTACCGCCGAGGGTTTATACCCAACGGCATTAGTTCCTGTAATCGAGATGGGAATTCAAAAGTTTCCAGCAGCCAATTCACTGAGCGTTGATGCTGCAAAAATAAACCCCAAAAAGAAAAAATAACTAAGCAGCTTTCGTGCGGCTTTCCTTGTCACTTATGGCCCGTTTCTCCTCTTTCTCTGCCTCCTCTTTATTGACCCTCGAAACTTTTTTCAACATTTGTTGAAAGCGTTCGTGTCTCCCTTCCAACAATCTCAATCTTCTACCGGATAAAGATGCTCAAGCGTATCGCCTAGCTGGTCGGATTCCATTTTGCCTTCGTAGGGGCGGAGGAGGGCTTCGTCGCCTTCGTTTAGCCAGAGGCGTTGCTCGTCTTTGTCGGTTAGGATGACTGGCATTGCTTTTGGGTGGATCGGTTTCATGAACTCGTTTGGGTCGCAGGTAAATACGGTGAACGAGTATCGTGTCTCGTTACCCTCAAAATAGCGGCTCCAGAGCCCGGCGAGAGCGTAGGGGTTGCGGCCCTCGACAAATATCTCGACCGGCGGCAGGCCTTTGCCTTTGACGGGCCATTCGTAAAAGCTGTCGATCGGCAATATGCAGCGTTGGCCTTTTTTGAGCAGGGCGGGCCAGAGCTTTTTGTCGTGCATCGTCTCGACGCGGGCGTTAAACGTCGGATATTTTGCCTCCCATTTATACGAGCCGTCCCACTGACACCACCAGCGGGCTTCGACGGTTTTGATCGCGCCGTCACCACGTCTTGCGACAATATACGCGGGCTCGGTCGGTTTGATATTACGCCGCGAAATATTACGCCCCGGCCGCTCGTCAAACTCGCCCTCAGGGTTTAACCAGCCTTCGATAAACGGCCCGTAGTTGCGATAGTCTTTCTGTGATATTCGTCCGCACATAACGTAAAGGATAAAGGATAAAGGATAAGGGATAAAGTGGGGCCAGTGACAAGGGACCAGGGACGAGTGAAAAGAAAACTGCCACCCACTGACAACTGACCATTGACCACTGACAACTGCCCCCCTGCGGGGCTTTTTTGTGCTATCTTTTTGTTGGAACTTTTGGGCCGGATGGCGCGTAAACTCTCATTGACAAGGCGAGGTTTCGTGCTCTTGTCCGTTGTACACCATGGGCGGCCGGCGTAACTAGTAGCGGGCCAGTGACGGAGAGAACTTTTGGAAGCGATACAGGCTGTTGCCGAATTTAATGGAGCGGAACTCGTCAAGCGTGCTAAGGCAGGCGACGGCGCGGCGTGGGAAGATATTGTCTCGAGTTTTTCGCGGCGGATATTCAATCTCGCTTACCGTTTTACCTCCAGCCCGGACGCCGCTGAGGACCTGACGCAAGACGTTTTTATCCGCGTCTATCGCAGTCTCGACCAATATGACTCCAAACAGGGAGATCTCGCGAATTGGTTAATGAGGCTTGCACGCAATTTGATAATCGACGATTACCGGCACCGCCAGCGTAATCCGCAAAACTCGATGGCGGACGCGGTGGACGATCACCAGTATCACCTGAGAGCCGCCGGAACTTCGGCACATCGCGAGATGGAGCGTAAAGAGCTGGCGAATCAGGTGCAAGAGGGTATCGATAAGCTGCCAGAGGATCTGAAGACTTGCGTCATACTGCGTGACATCGAGGAATTGACATATCAGGAGATAGTTGACGTGCTGAAAATACCCGAGGGCACCGTCAAATCGCGTATCAATCGTGGACGTATTGAACTGGCTAAGATATTGAGGCGAATGCGCGTAGTCACAATTTAGTGACAAGTGACAAGTGACGAGTGACAAGTGAAAGAGATCAAGGGGGCAGAGATTTTTTATGAATAAGGAGAAGAACATTATCAATTGTTCGCAGTTCGAAGAGCTGCTGACGGATTATCTTGATAAGACGCTTGTGAACGGTGTGCATAGCTCCGTCGCCGAGCATGCTCTCTCCTGTCCGCTGTGCCACGCTTTGCTCAACGACGTTAAGGAATCGCTCGATGCTTGCCGCAATATGGCCGTGCCGAGCGTGTCGGTCACGAGATTAGAGGCCCGCGTGCTGTCGATGACGATGCCGGAAACGGCGATGGTCTGCGAAGATTTTGAGTGGCACCTGACCGATTATCTCGACGGATTTTTGCCCGCACAGACATTTCACCGCTGGGAACGCCACGCGGCGCTTTGCACGACTTGCGAAGACCTGCCCGGCATGGTCGTGCGGTCGATCGGAGCCTGTTACACCTACAAGATGGAAGAGCTGGCCGTGCCCGCGGGCCTTCACGAGCGGATCATGGAAACGACGCTTGGGGATGTCGAGATCAAGGAATTGAAAGTTTCGTGGGCCGCACGTCTGAGCGAATGGATCGAAGGCATCAGGCTTCCGATATCCATCCCGCAGCTTGCTCCGCTTGCGATGATGGTGATGTTTGCGTTTTTGGTATTTAGCCAGACGGTCTCGGCCGACGGCAGCATCAGCAGTGTATATCAAAAGAGCGTCGAGCTTGCCGGGGCGACATATCAACAAAGTGCCGACGCACTAACAGGAAATCCTCAACAGGGCACGAGCGTAAAGCAAGATCCTGTGAGCGGAACTACGGACGTGTCCAGTGAGGGCGGGCAATAATGAATTGTAGCTATCACGACCAAAACGCGGCAACGGTAAGCTGTAACGGATGCGGACGGCCGCTCTGTCCGGCTTGCGACCATCGCATAAAGGGCTTCCCTTATTGCCAGGATTGCATCGTTTTGGGTGTTGAAATGCTGCAAGAGCGCAGCCAGACAAATTACGCTCCGTATGTAAAAAAACGCACGAGCCCGGTGATCGCGACTTTGCTGTCAATGGTCTGTCCGGGACTTGGGGCCGCTTATAATGGGCAGACGGTCAAGGCTTTGGTGTATTTCGCGGTGTTTGTCGGACTGTTTCAGATGGCGGTATTAACCGGTGGTGCACCGCTGTTTGTGCTGAGTTTTATCGGAATGTGGTTTTTTTCGGCACTCGATTCGTGGCGAACCGCTCAGGCGATACGCTCGGGGCTGACGCCTGATGTTGCTGATGACGTTTTGGTCAAGAGATTTTCCGGCAACCCAAAACTGTGGGGCATCGTCCTAACCGTGTTGGGAGCAGGATTTTTGTTTCAACGCCTCTTTAACGTAGGCCCGCTGATGCGAGGACTGCTGCCGGTAATGCTCATTGGACTTGGCATTTATCTGCTCAAAGGCTATATTTTCAAGCCTAAGGTGGCTGAGGAAACGCAGTGGTCCTCGCGGCAGCCGTCGGCGAGTTTTGCTTTGACGCAGACCCATTATCAAGAGGCCGACTATAATGTCGCCGGTGACTTTGCCGATAGGTCACGCTCGGGAAGCTGGAAAGATGTTTAGATTCGCAATTTGTTGTAAGGAGCCAAGGCTATGTTGTATTTTAAGGCCGCGTCGATAATAGGTGCTTTACTGGCGGTGATCGCATTGGTGGTCACATTTCTCGAGGCACTGATAGGTTTGGTAGGGATCCTTGCTTTTGCCATAAAGATAATCGTTGTTTTGGTGTTCATCCTGGTCATTGGATCGGTCGGATATATGGTCTTTAAGGCCTGGCAATCCAAGCAAAACGGATATTAAGCCGACAATAATTTTTGATACATATCATAAGCCGCTCAAATAGGCACGCCGTTTGGATTTGCCTTTTCGGGCGGCATATGATTTTATAGAAGTTCCTTTTGATTCGGTTAATTGGAAATATACAAGGTGGTCTTCCCACGACTGCGAGAGTTTGTTTCAGTAAGTAGACTCTTGTTCTAGGTTTCGCGTTAGTCGCTCGCGGCTATTCTTGCGTGATTCCGTGTGTCGAAACTATAAATTTCGGCAAGTAATCATTGATAAGGAGCTTTAAAGCATAATGCAGAAAAACGACAAGTTTTATACTTTTCTTTTATCTCATTCATCAAAATCTAAGATCTATATTAAAAGAGTTGCGATCTCAAAGTCGCTCGTTCATTTTGGCTCAGTTGGTATTTTTCTTGTTCTTGGTTTAACTACATTAGGTATCGGTGTCTCGGGCGTTGTCCGCAGCACCGTGCTCGCACAATCCGTTTCGGACGTTACCGTCACAACTCAGATGACGGCTCAGTCCGCTCCGGCGGCAGAGCCTGCTCAACCTACGGCGGACGCTTTTGCTTTTAACAGCGGCGGGCCTGAGGAGATCGAGGGCGTTGACGGCGAAACCAGCGAGATCGAGAGCGAGATGCGTGAATTGCGTGCAGCTTTCGACCCGGCATTCTTGCCGTCGGTTTGGCCGCATGCAGGCAAGATCAATAACGAATTTGGTTTTCGCCGCAATCCATTTGGCGGACGCTCGTATGAGTTTCACTCAGGGATGGATATTGACGGCGAACGTGGCGACCTAGTCATTGCACCATCCGGCGGCACGGTTATCAAAGCGGGCTGGACCGGCGGTTACGGCAATATGCTAGAGATCGACCACGGTAACGGGCTGACAACACGCTACGGCCACCTCTCAAAAATCGAGGTCGGTGTCGGTGATCAGATCACACGCGGACAGCTTGTCGCCTATGTCGGTTCGACCGGACGTTCGACCGGGCCGCATCTTCATTACGAGTTGCGTTTGAATGATAAATCGATCAACCCGCGTCACTTGCTGCCGCAGGAATCGCCAACTATTCCGGTAAAATAACGATATTTTAAATTTGATTTCAAGCGAGTCACTTAGGTGGCTCGCTTTTTTTGTAACCCGCGAAAATGTTAGTATTGAGGTAGATCAATTACCAATTTTTTCGAGGGGATCCAAGCTATGAAATTTAAAAATAATCGTTTTCTAACACTCGCGATGATGGTCGCGATGCTGCTATCGAGTTCGTCGTTCGCATTGGCGAAATTTGACGAGGGGATGTTTGCCCCCGGACAGATCGCGTCACTGCCGCTTTTAAAACGCGGCCTACGGATCAAGCCGATCGACATCTACAATCCGAAAGGCGTCGGCCTGACGGATGCTATCATCCGACTCGACAGCGGCTGTACAGCCGAATTTGTCTCACCCGACGGACTGATCCTGACGAACCACCACTGAGGCTTTGACGCACTGGTTCAGGCATCGACGCCGGACAAAGACCTTGTCGAAACGGGCTTTAACGCCGGCAGCCGTGCGGGCGAGATCACTGCCAAAGACTACTCGATCACGCTGACGCAGCGTATTGAGGACGTCACCGCAAAGATCAAAGCCGGAACGTCGGCCTTGACCGGCGAAGCTCTGGCCACCGCGATCAAGAAAAATACGGATGACCTCACGGCATCCGAACAGGCAGCGGCCCCAAAAGGATCAACGATCCGCATACAGGCGATCGATCACGGCTATTTTTACTATCTATATCAGACGGCACAGGTCAAAGACATCCGCGTCGTCTATGCACCGCCCCGCAATATCGGCGTCTTTGGCGGCGACCCTGACAATTTTGAATGGACGCGTCACACGGGAGATTTCACTTTCTTGAGAGCATATGTTGCTCCTGATGGATCGCCTGCCGATTATTCGCCAAACAATGTGCCGTTCAAGCCGAAAAAATTCCTTACGATGAATATCGGCGGCCTCAAGGAGAACGATTTTGTATTTGTGCTCGGGTTTCCCGGCGGCACGACTCGTTACCGCGAAAGCTGGTCGATCGAATATGCACGCGATGCTAATTATCCTTTCCTCGGCAAATGGTTGCGGACATTGGCCGACACATTGCGGTTGATCGGATCGACCGACGATGAAAAGCGGATCAAGTTCCAGTCCAACATTGCCAACTTTGATAATTCCTTTAAGGTCTATGACGGCGGTGCCTCGCGTATCCGCCAAGCCAAGGTCGTAGAAGCTCGGCAGGCTGAGGAAGCAAAGCTTGCCGCCTGGATCGCTGCAAACCCGGCCCGCGATGCAAAATACGGCACGGTATTGCCTGAGTTAAGGGCATTGTCGCTTGAATCAAATGCCGCGTCTAAACGAGATGCGATGATCCGCCGTTTCCCGGACCCGAATTCGATGCCAGTTCTTGGCCAGCTTGTTGCGGCAGCCATGTCTGTTAAGGCTGGAAAAAAACTGACTGGCGATCAAAAGAAAGCAAAGAAGGCCGAGATCGAAAAAGCGTTCGCCGATCGAGAGCCTGTTTACGAAGCGGAGATGCTCAAGTTCTTTTTCAAAGAGTTTGACAGTCTGCCGTCAAATCAGCGTTTCTTTGCTGCGGACCAGAAATTTGCCGGATTGACCGGAAAACCCCGTCGTGCACCTGAGGCTGCTTTTGCCAACGAGATCGCTAACGGCGAGATGACCAAGGCCGACAAGGTGGCCGATCTCTACGACGATTCCTGGGCAAAGCTGCAGAAAGAACATCCTTTTGTTGCCGGCTTGGTTGACGAACGTGCTGCGCTTGCGGCTCGCGGTGGCAAATTTAACGCGAGTATCGACCGTCTGCGTCAAGCGTATATGGCAGCAATGTTCGAAATGCGCGGCACCAAATCGCCGTATCCCGACGCTAATTTCACGATGCGTTTTTCATACGGCAACATCAAGGGCTACCAGCCCCGCGAGGCCGAGATCCGCACACCGTTTACGACCATTAAGGGCATGATCGAAAAGAATACCGGGGTCAATCCGTTTGATGTGCCGCAAAAGCTGATCGATCTGCAGAATGCGAAAGACTTTGGCCGATATGGCCAGGGTGATAGCGTTGTCGTCAATTTCTTATCGAGTACAGACATTATTGGCGGCAACTCGGGCTCGCCCATCCTCAATGGCGACGGCCACCAAGTCGGCATTTGTTTCGACGGTAACTACGAGGGGCTCGGCAACGATTTCTACTATGATGCTGAGGTCAATCGTACGATCTCCGTAGATATCCGCTACGTCCTATTCGTCACCGAAAAATTTGGCGGAGCCAAATGGGTCGTTGATGAAATGAAGGTCGTTGGCAGGAAGTAAGAGTTAGCCCACGAAATACACGAAAGGCACGAAACTGAGAGCAAATCTCTTTATTTCGTGCCTATCGTGTGTTTCGTGGGCAATATCTTATTTGTTGGAATAGTCGAGTTTGATAGAGTTCATCCCTCGTAGAATCACGCGTTGTCTACGGACGACGCGTTTTTTGTTTTTTGCTGGGTTGAATATGTTTAACGGGGACGGGATCATTGCCGATAGGAATGCGGCTTCGTCTTTGGTGAGGTCTGATGCGGATTTTTTAAAATAGTTGCGGGCGGCAGCCTCGGCACCGTAGATGCCGTCGCCCCATTCGATGACGTTGAGGTAAATTTCGAGAACGCGCTTTTTGGTCAACTCGCGTTCGAGAAAATAGGTATAGACGGCCTCGCGGCCCTTACGCATAAAATTGCGGTCCTCGGATAAGAAAAGATTTTTTGAGAGCTGTTGCGTGACGGTCGAGGCCCCGCGTTTGAAACTCGGCATCGACGGGATCCAGTCTTCGGGGTTGGGTTTGCAGTCTTTCTTGGGCGTGTTGGTAGCCTTAGCCTCTTCTTCGCATTCCTGCTTGTCCTCTTTTTTGCCTTCTTCGACAGCCTCGTCCCATGCGCTTTGGATCGCATCCCAATCAAAACCATTGTGCTGAAAAAACCGTGCATCCTCGCCCGCAAGCACGGCACGCTGCAGATGCGGACTGATCTGTTCTATCGGCATCCAGATCATAAATTTCCTCGGCTCGCGGCCCTCAGCCCTCGCTTCGGACAGACGAAATTCGATCATAGACGAGGTCGTCGGATTCTCTTCACGCAGCCGCGAGATCGAAGGAAACGTGACTATCTCATACCCCAGCCAAACGACGACCGCTCCGACAAAGACGAGGAAAATAATTTTTGTCCAGTACCACATAGATCGAATGCATAGTGCACAATGCAGAATGCACAATGGGGAAGACATAGTCAAGATTCTCAGCCCTCATTCTGGTTCTGCATTGTGCATTGTGCATTATGCACTGTTCATACGATTTTTTTTGCTGTTTTAATAGACGGAACCAGCATCTTTTGGAGTTCGAGGCAGTCGGCTAGTAACGATTCCGCTTGTGTCGCGGTAATAAATTCGCCGTCCCTCAAAAGGTTAAGCCAATATTCCGTCTCGTCCGCTTCTTTCAACGCGATCGATAACTTGTGTACAAAATCTAATTTCGACTGTCCCCGGTTACCTTCGACAATATTTGCACCGATAGACGTTCCGGATTTAAGGATCTGTTTAGACAAAACAAATTCCTTCGTTTCAAAGGCGAGATATTTGTACAACTTCACGACGCGTAGGGCAAAAGCGTAAGATTTTGTTTTCAATGGATTTTCATTCATCTCAATTCTGCATTGTGCATTATGCACTGTGCATTTTACAATTGTTTGCATGGGCCAATACGACAATGTAGTTGCGGTAATCCTCGGCGGCGGTGCCGGGTCGCGATTGTTTCCGCTGACACAGGAGCGTTCAAAACCGGCTGTACCGCTCGGCGGGACATATCGGCTTATCGACGTACCGGTGTCGAATTGTATCAACTCAGAGATCACACAGATCTTTGTGCTGACGCAATACAACTCGGCGTCGCTCAACCGACATATCTCACGGACTTACCGCTTTTCTAGTTTTTCGACGGGCTTTGTCGAGGTGCTGGCGGCAGAGCAGACCAAGGACAATCCGGAATGGTTTCAGGGCACAGCTGATGCCGTCAGGCAGATGCTGCCACACTTACGTGATTGGCGCGTTGACACGCTGCTCATCTTGTCCGGCGACCATCTGTACCGGATGGATTACCGAAATTTTCTGAAACGCCATTTCGACACGGGCGCTGATCTTACCGTCTCGGTAATTCCATGCCGCCAGCAAGAGGCGGAGGAGTTTGGATTGCTCAAAACAAACTCGACCGGCGAGATAGTTGAGTTCAAAGAAAAGCCCAAAGGTGAAGCACTTGAACAAATGCGTGTCAATACGGCACGTTTTGGCCTGAGCGAGTCGGAGGCCGAAAGCCGGCCGTTTCTCGCGTCGATGGGTATCTACGTTTTTAATTACGCTCGTCTGGTCGAGTTGCTTGAGACTGATAATTCGTGGGTAGATTTTGGCCGCGAGATCATCCCGGCCGCGATCGAAAAATACACCGTTCAGGCCCATTTGTTTAAGGAATATTGGGAAGACATTGGGACTATCGGCGCGTTTTACGAAGCCAATCTCGACCTCGCGTCGCCGCTGCCCAAATTTAATTTCTTTGACGCATCCGCACCCATCTACACCCGCAGCCGCTATCTGCCGCCGTCAAAGCTCAATAGCTGTGATATTGACAACTCGATGGTCAGCGAGGGCAGCATCCTGAGCGGTGTCCGGGCACGCGGCTCGATCATCGGCCTGCGCAGCCGCATCGATGCGGGCGTCGATATAGACAGATCTATAGTTATGGGCTCGGATGTGTTTGAAACGATCGACGAGATCCGGGCAAATATCGCAAATGGCAAGCCTCATATCGGGATCGGTCAAAATGTGACGATCTCGAAAGCTATCATCGATAAAAATGTGCGGATCGGAAATAACGTCCGGCTGGTGAACCGCGAAAATATTGAGACTTTTGACGCTCCGGACGGATCGTATTATATCCGCGAGGGCATCATTATTGTGCCCAAAGGCGGCATCATCAAAGACGGCACAGAGATCTAGCGGCTGCCGGACCCGCTTATTTTGGTCTTTTTAGGAACGAGATAGCCGTCACGGGTTCGGACAACCACGCCTTCGCGATCGACTTTTACCTTGATGCTGGTCTTCTTTCCGGCGGTCCGGTCTTCTTTTGGATAATACCCAAGACTGTAAAATTCGCGCAGTTCGCTGGCGATCTTAGAATAGGCGTCGGCTAGGTTTGTAAGCGTCGTTGCTTCGTACAGACGGCCGCCCGTCCGGAACGCTAGCTGGTCGAGATACTCTTTTGCCTTTTCGTATTCCTCGACGCTCGTACCCGCGCTGCTAGCCGTACCCACACTGGACTGCATTATGGTGCCCAAAATGCCCCCGCTATCCTGACCGGGGATCTGCATCGGCGGCTTTTTGATAATGCTGCCAGTCTTCATCTGTTGAACGTCAGCAAACGTGTCGTACCGGACCGGATAGATCAATGCGTCGAGTTCCATCGAATCACTGACGTTGTCGTTGTAGGTACTCTGCCGACTGGTAGTATCAACGCCGTCGGTGAACAAGATGATCGCCTTACGCCCCTGTATGCTACGCAGCTTTTTGTTCATCACGAGCGCCACGGCTTCATAAAGACTTGTGCCGTTCGTCGCGATCTTGGTCGATTTGATAGCGCGGTAGATGGTTTGGCGGTCGCTAGTCGCATCGCACAGCAAGTGCACCTCTCCGTCAAAAGAGATCACCATTACCTTGTCGTTGGGGCGGAGCTGGTCGATAAACGCGATCGCCGCATTTTGTATCTCGCTGATCTTAAACGTCGTCGAATAGCTCATATCGAGCACGAGTGCGACCGTAAAGGGCTCACGCTCATTTGAGAAAAGCTCGATCTCCTGATCTTTGCCATCCTCCGTAACGGTAAAATTTTCTTTCGCCAGCCCGGCGATAAAGCGGCCTTTTTTGTCCATCACGCGGACCGGTATTGAAACAAGCTGTGTGGTGACCTTGATGATCTCGCCATCATCAACGCTTATTTTGTCATCGGACAGAGTCGTAACATCGGGTAACGGCGTAGGCGTTGGGGCGGGCTCGACCGGGCGTTTATTAGCCTTTTCACCTGATTTTGGCTGTGGACGAGTTGATTGGGCCAAGGTTGCGCTCACACAGAACGCAACCAATAAGACGGTAAAAATTAACAGAGCTACTTTCATTGACATTAAATCGAACTCGAAGTAATTCTACGATGCAATATCCCTAATAAAAAGATGCAAAACGAAAAAAGAGGCTGTCTGAAAAGGCGGTCTTTTTTTTGGCGCAAAAAGGGGTGAGAGGCTTTAAAATGTATGAATGAGGAAGAAAGGGAAAGTTGTATTTAAGAGGTATGAGCAGAATCAGCCGCTGTTGCTGCCGCCGAGT
>JBGTII010000171.1:0-13026 GCA_041745735.1 Pyrinomonadaceae bacterium
GTGGGCGATAATGGCGATGTTGCGTATCTTTTCTGCAGTGATCATAGTTGTAATTCCGTGCCGTAAGGCAAACTTTAATTATGACTCATTGGCAGGTGAAAGACAATTTGCACAATAAAAAGGCCGGACATTTATGCCCGGCCTGTCTAATAATATCAACTAACGATCAATAATTGCGTTTGCCGATGACTAGGTTATTCGTCACCTCAAACACGCCGCCGATGCCGTTGGCGAGGATGTTCAGCGTATCGCTATCAGCTTTCCTGTACACAAAACCCTCGAGCGTTATGCGTCCGCCTTCAACGATGATGCGGACATCAGGGTTGATCTCCGAAAAATATTGTCCCGGGCCCCGACTCGTAAATGTCCGGTAAGTTTCGCGCCGAATGCGGTCGTCAAACGATGACGGCGGGAGCTCGTCGATGTTATTGATAACCTCGTTAACACCGTCGATATCCTTGACGAAACGTGCGGCCTGATTCTTGGTACCGAGCGAGTAGACCTTGCCCGACAATGTAACAGTGCTGCCGTTAACATTGACGACGATGTGGTCAAACAGTCCGTAACGTGGCAATTTACGCAATTCCTTGTTCGCTTTCTGCTCTAACGTTAGAGTGGAAACGGATGCACCGGGAGCGAAGCTCTGAGCAGTAACGCTGACCGCCGATAATGCGGCAAATGTAAAAATTAATAAAAATAATGATGTAATTTTCTTCATATAAAACTCCTGTACCCGCTACCGGATACATACGCTTAATATGATGAATGAACGGGGGAAAAGGGTGTCCGGAGTTCGCCGGATCACTTGCTGATCTGCCGGATCGCTTCGTATAAAACAATACCGACACTGGTCGCAAGATTTAGGCTGCGGACATTTTCATTGGGCATCGATATCGTGAGGCAGCGACCGGCATTGTCGGCGAGTAATTGCTCCGGCAGCCCCCGCGTCTCCGGGCCAAAGATCAGACAGTCGTTGTTCTGGAACGCAAAGTCGGTGTATTTTTGCTGGGTCTTGGTTGTCAGATACAAAAACCGCGAATCGGGCAGTGCCGCGTACAATTCGTCGAGATCGATATGACGACGTAGTTGCACATCGTCCCAATAGTCGAGCCCCGAACGTTTAAGCGTTCGGTCATCCATTCGAAATCCTGTCACGCCGACGATGTGCAGGCCTGTTAACGTCGCCGCACAAAGCCGTGCTATGTTTCCGGTGTTTGGCGGTATCTCAGGTTCGAATAGGGCGACGTGGAGCATGACTCAAATGTAAAATGAAAAGTGGAAAATGGAAAATAAAGAATGATTTTTCATTTTCGTTTTCAAATTTCCATGGTCTTCTTGCATCCTTTGAACGGCCAATTACATCAATTGAAAGAGTTAGAAGCTTGGGCGCTTTATGCCTAAACATATTGAGTATGCTACAATCCGCTATTGTTCAAAGACAGACGTATCCGGAGAATCTTTTAGTGTTTTTGCGTTTTAACAGAGCTATCATCACAGTTTTTCTGCTTTTGTGCGGAACCTTTTCGGCATTTGCACAAGAGGCAAAACCTCAAAAAGACACTCCCAAACCGATTCCGACACCGGATAAGAATGCGGGTGGAAAGCCGGTCACGGCCGAAGCGATCGTTGAGACCGCACTGTTTATTTACGGAATTGGCGGCGGACGGGCGACGCTAAATCAGATAAGAAAGACCGCGATCGAACGCGGCCGCACTACCTACACTGCGGCCGATGGCAAGGTAGACGAGGTCACCTATCAGCGGTACGTACTTCGCGGCGACAGTCTGGCCAAAGAAAAGATCAGGCTCGATCAGACTTATCCCAACGCTAAATACTCGCTCGTCTATGACGGTGAAAAGGTGTTTGGCATCGTCAACAACACAGTTTTTGTTCCCCGCGAAGACACGACCAAAACATTTGAATCTAATATGTTTCGCGGCATTGAGGCACTACTCCGTTATAAGGAGGACGAGTCTAAGATCGAGGTTGCCGAACGCGAAAAGATCATGGGCGTCGAGTATTACGTTATCGAGGTCACCGACAAGTCTGATCGTAAGACCCGCTTTTACATCAGCGTCAAATCATTTCGCGTGATGATGCTCACGTACGAAGAAGCCGGCGTAAAATACCGCCGCAAATTTTACGATTACAATTATGCCCAGGGGACGCTCGTGCCCTACAGGACCGTGTTGTGGGCAAAAGACAAGATCACCGAAGAGACCGAGGTCGGCACCGTAACCTACGGCCAAAAGGTCGACGAAGGCCTGTTTTCCGCTACCCAATAAATTTTTTGCAACTTTAGAAAGGTTGGTTTGTGCAACGGTTTGCGATCGCAAATATTTTGCATAGGAGACCATATGAATCAACCTCTATCCGGACGCAGGTCCATTATCGTCATCAGTCTGATGCTGATCCTGTCGGCATCTATCCTCGCTCAAGCACCGACTCAGGTCGAGCCGAGCTACAACATTTCATTGCAACTCGTCATCGGTTCTAACGACGCTCAGACACGCCCCGATCTGCCCGCGGAGCTTAATAATGTCTCACGCCAGTTGAAATCGAGCTTTACGTTTACCAATTACCGCCTCGCGAGCACCTTTCTCGGCCGCATCTCAAATACCGGCAACTTTGAATACAAGAGCACGTCAAATATATTCGGCCAGGAATCGAGCGGAGCGACGCAATCGTTTATCGAATGGTCTGCGGTCCAATTTCGTGCAATGCCAAACGCCGCCGGACAGACCGGTTTTCAGACCCAGTCTTTTCGTTTCGGGGCACGCGTTCCGGTCCTGATCGCCGAGCGTAAAGACGAGGGCGGCAAGGCTCTGCCCGTTTATAACTACGAGCAGATCGGCCTAAATCTCAGCAAGGTCGGCCTCTCGCAAAACACGCCGACGCTCATCGGCACGCTCAATCTGCCGGGTACAACCGGCACGATCTTTCTTGTGATGACCGTGCGTTCTGCCGACTAACTTAATTTTCGAAACATTTCACATAATCAAGCGTGTTTGAAAATGACGGAACTGACGTTGGCTTTATTTGCCGTTCCGTTGAAAATAGTATGAATGCATGGCTCACGACATCAACACTTTATCCGGCACGGAGGTTTCACGCACCTCCATGCCTGAAGAAAAGCGTAGCGACCATGCATTGATCGAGGCGACCAAGGGCGGCGACGAGGCTGCTTTTGGCGAGATAATGGACCGTTATCGCAGCCCGATAACAAATTATCTCTATAGATTTTTGAATGATTACGAAGAAGCGGTGGACCTGGCACAAGAGACTTTTGTGCGTGTCTATTTTGCGATCGACCGTTATCACACGCAGTTTGCGTTTTCGACCTATATCTACCGAATTGCGACAAATCTCGCTATCAGTGAGATACGGCGGCGAAAACGACGGCGTCTGATGTCGCTGACAGGGCTGTTTCAGGCCGAAGACGACACACAGGTCGAGTTTCAGCCGCCCGATAAACGTAAGTTGCAGGACGTCGAACTCGTGGATGACGAACGTAGCCAGGTCATCGCCCGAGCGATCGCGGCTCTGCCTGAGAAATACCGCATCCCGGTCATCCTGCGAGACATTGAGGGACGCAGTTACGACGAGATCGCCGAGATCATGGAGCTCGGCCTGGGCACGACAAAATCGCGAATAAATCGCGGACGCGGGCTGCTCAAAGAGAAATTACAGCATTATTTATAAACAGCGATGAGTAACGAAGAAATACAAAATAACGAATCGGTCAGCCGTCTTTTAGGCGAGCTAAAACAAGTCGAAGCACCGTCAGATTTCGATTTCGGCGTCCGTGCCCGCATCGCCTCGGGCCGTCCGGTTGAAAAAGGCGGCTTTCGCATCCCGGTTTGGTTGGCATACGGAGCGCCGCTGGTACTCATGCTCGCGGTCGGCGGTTATTTTGCTTTGAATTCGTTCTATTCGGTTAACGACGCGAACGTTCCCGTCGTCGCGGTGAATGAAAATCCAAATATGGCTCAGCCGATACCGGCTCAGTCGAGTGAAGTCGCTTCGGCTCCTCCGGTGACAAAGCCCAACGAACCGCTTGTCTCCAAAAACTCTGATGTTATTCCGCACAACGGCATAGCTGCGGCGGTCAAAAAGCCTGTCGCAAAAGCTAAAAGTCCGGGCGGCGGTTCCATAGATCTTGCGAGCCGTGAGGGACGCCGGATCCATCGAACTCCGCAGATACCGGCAAACGATGTTCTCAATCTTATCGGTGCAAAAGGTGGTTTTGAAGCTGACGGCTGGCGGGTACAATCGACGACTCCGAACAGCTTGGCGGAGCGGTCACAGATATTGACCGGCGACGTGATCGAGTCGGTAAACGGCCAGGCGGTCACCGACAAGACATCGTTTAGGAGCACGACGAGCCTCAAAACCGTCCGCGTTCGCCGCGATGGCAAGAGCGTTGAAATCGTTATCAAAAACTAAGGTTTCTTGGTCCCATCGACCGTGGCGTCCTTGACCTCGGTCTCAAATCTGCGATAGCCATAGGACTTTACTATCTGGTTTAAGTCTATACCTTTGATTAGCAGGAGGCGGACGGAAATGTTAATGTCCGTCTGCGACGGCAGCCAGATCTCGTCACCAAAACGCTCCTTTTCGATCATAAACGTCGCACCTTTTTTTAGCTTTGCGACCAAACCGCCGCCAATACCAAAATTTTCAAAAAGCACGGCCTCGAGCCTGGCGACCTGTTTATCTTTCTCATCGATCCACACCACGCCCGCCGTTTTGCCAAAAAATTTGAGCATGCTCTTGGCATTTTTCATGTCAAACGCGGGGTTTGGCTCAAAATCGAAAACCACACAATCACGCCCGCGAAACCGCTCGCGGCGAGGGTTTAATAGCTTTGACGCCCGAAGCATCTCGGCAATTGAAATGCCGCGTTTTTCCTCAGATTCCGAACCGTCCGCTTTCTGCTTTGCCACACGGGCCTCTTCTTTGGCGAGTCGCTTATCGATCTCCTCGATCTTTTTAGCGACATTTTTATCAACATCTGCCTGATCTTTTTGGCTCAAAGGGCGGTCATTTTTCTCGATCGTGCGGTGGATGCGGTTTCCTTTGTAAAACGACATCTGCTTTGTCTCGGATTCGATCTCACGCAAAATCCCGTCTTTCCCGAGTTCGCGCCTGATGCTTTTTTGCGTGAACGAATAGCTGTCCAGCAACGCCTCGACACGGTCCTCGTTGGCCTGCAAGTCTTTGAGCAGCGTCGGGATATCGGGGAGCGGTTCGCCGGAAATATTCGGGAAATCAAATTCTGATCTAGCGATCTGCTGATTCGTCCTAACGTCGTCAAATTGGACCTCATAGGTCTCGCCGCCGGCCGTGATGCGATGGACAAAAGCTTGTAGAATGCCGTTAACGCTTCGGTAATCGGTGTAATCTGTAACCTCAACCGTACTGCCGTTTCGTATCTCATCGCGGAGGGGCAAACCGGTCGCGGCGTCGAAATATACGTTGATCGAGATGCCTTTTTGCGTGTTAATAATGATCGAGTTAGCGGTTTTGCCGTTGATCGTAGCCGGACTACCCGCGACGATCTTTGATTTTTCATCCTTGGCCTTGAGCCACAAATGGTCGCGATATGCAGCCTTTGCCTGTATCTCGTTGCTGGCAAGGCCGGTCAGAGTTTGTAAGCCATTACGCGAATCACGCCGCCAGCCCGAACGCCCGTTGTATCCCGTCTCGCTCTCAAATCCGGCGAGATCGTAGCTAACGTTGAGCAGATTTGGTTGCGACGTTTGATAAAGGTATTTTCCCTCGGCACCATCGTTCACGCGCGTGATCCGGCCGGTGCGATTGACCGAGGTGACAGCTTTTAAAGCTTTCTGGCCGCCGAGAGCCTTTTCTGCCTGTTTAATTATTTTCGACGGCGACTGGGCAAATGCTGTAAATGCAAGAGTTAGAGAAAATATTAGAGAAGCGATGAATTTCATTTCTTAGTGGTCGATGGTGTCAAAAACAGAGCGATCAGATAAATCGCGACGGCAAAAAATTGGATATATCCCGTGCCCGCCGAGTAGCGGGGTAGGTCGAGCAGCCACGTAAACGCCTCTTTGGCGGGGTTGTCGAATATCCGCTGCAACAGGCTCGTATCGCCCGTCGCAGTTAAATTCGCGAGTACTAGATACTTTACGGCGAATGCTAGTCCGAACAAAGCCCCCAGGCTTCGCAAAAGTTTTTTGGTGTCGAAATCCGCGAAAAGGTTGTTCCACAGCGTCCAAAAGAAACAAAATCCAACGATCCAAAACGGCAGTCCTTTCTCAGGCAGCAGCGAGTTAAAAAGCTGTGTCGATGCCGTGAACATAGTCAGCAAAATTCCGGCATTAGCGACATTTTGCGAGGTCGAGAATTTATCCGAAAACCAACCGCTTGTTTGCAGCAACGATGAACGAAAGAATAGGATCATCAAAACCGACGCAAAAACAAGGCAGATGAGTGCCGGTTTTAGAAAGATAAACGCGTTATCCGTCGCTCCGAGCCGCATCCCACCGAGTAGAGTAACGAGTAAAAACAAGCAGGGCAATAGGAGATAGATGAGCTGTGGTTTTCGGTTTTTGGTCGAGCCGGATTCAATACTACTCTCAACAATTGAAAAATCGCTGACCACATCCAGATCGCTTTCGGGCCGTTCTGAAATATTGTCCGTCGCGTTATCCAAATAGTCTTTGGTTTCCATTCTTATGAATTGCCTCCAGCTTTAGCTGGAGGTATTGATCTATCTTTGAACCCGGCTTTAGCCGAATCCATATGTAACAATAATTCGGCTAAAGCCGGTAGTAATTTCTCTGAGTCACCGCGAGCTAAAGCTGGAGGCAATTGAAATAAGAAATCTATTTCCGCTCCCGCGTAAGCTTCATCGGATTAAAATCATCCGGTGTCAGCTTTAGTCCCTCTTCGAGCTCGCTTTTCAGTTCCGACGGAGTCCTCATCGTAAGTGTCTCGTCGCTCGATCTAAAATTCGGACTGAGTGTCTTCACACGGTCAACAGTTTCCAGTCCGGGTTTGAATAGCGTATCGTCATTCGACAGTCGTCCCCAGCCTTGTCGGTAATAGCTGTAAGCCGTGTAATACTGAGTGTTAGCATCGCGTTTCTCAGGATCGGCACGGTCAAAAGCTGCTCTCGCACCTACAAAGTCTTCGCTCCGAAACAACGCTAAACCACGTGCAAATTCATCCTTATTTATCTCGTATGTGCCGAGCACGACCTGACTTTTCGTCGCGACCTCGGCGAGCGTCTTGGGCTCTGACCAGTAAAGAAAAGCAACAAACCCAAGCCCGAGAGCGACGAGGGCGATGCCTAGGATATGGATATACGTTTCTTTCATTGTATAATTGCCGAACACTTAAAGAATACACCGTTTCTCGGATGCTCTAAATATGAAAAAGTTAGCTTTAATAATAACCCTTGCGGGAATGTGCCTAAATTTGCCATTCGCAGCCTTTGCCCAAAACGGGGCGGCTGATCTCGTCATCGTCAACGCAAACATTCGCACGATGGATGCAAAGCGGACTGTCGCCAGTTCGATAGCCATGATCGGGCGAAAGATCAAGGCCGTTGGTTCGGACGCCGAAGTCAGGCCGTGGATCGGGCCAAAAACCCGCGTTATCGACGCCAAGGGCAAGCTTGTGATGCCGGGCTTTAATGATGCGCACGTGCATTTCACAGCCGGCGGGATGCAGCTATCGCTGATCGACCTAAGGAGCGCGGCGTCGCAAGAAGAATTTGCGGCCCGTATCAAGGCTTACGTTGCCAAACTTAAGCCCGGCGAATGGGTCCTCGGCGGACGTTGGGATCATGAGAATTGGAAGCCCAACGATCTGCCCACGCGGCAGCTGATAGATGCTGTTGCGCCAAATAATCCGGTGTACGTCCAGCGTCTTGACGGACATATGGCTGTCGTAAATAGCCTTGCACTTAAGCTCGCCGGGGTTACAAAAGCAACGAAAGAGGTCGAGGGCGGCTTGATCGTGCGCGACGCTCAAGGTGAGCCAACGGGCGTTTTAAAGGATACGGCGATGGGGCTTGTCTCCCGCAATGTTCCTGACGCCACCTTTGAACAAAAGCTCAACGCCGCCGCCGCCGCGACGGATTACGCGGCCAGTCTTGGCGTCACGAGCGTGCAGGAGGCGGGCACTCCGGACGTTGGCGTTTATCACGAATTGCTGCGTGCAGGACGGCTTAAGACACGCATCTATGCTGCAGGAGTTCTGTCGTCGTGGCAGCGTCAGGCGAATGCCGGGATCCGGGCGGGTTTTGGCAGCGATATGCTACGCGTCGGGTCGCTGAAAGGATATTCCGATGGCAGTTTGGGGTCGCGAACGGCGTGGTTCTTTGAACCGTATCACGACGATGCTCAGACCAGTGGCATTCCGCGTGCAGATGTTTTGACCACGATGAAGACGGACGTCTCCAACGCTGATAAGAATGGGCTGCAGGTGATGATCCATGCCATCGGTGACCGTTCAAATGCGACTATCCTGGATATTTTTGAACAGGTGGCACGCGACAACGGAGCAAAGGACCGCCGTTTTCGCATCGAACACGCCCAGCACCTGCGCGGCCAGGACATCCCCCGTTTTGGCAAACTCGGTGTGATAGCGTCGATGCAGCCCGTACATCTGACCGACGATGGGCGATGGGCAGGGAATCGGCTTGACGACAAACGGTTGAAAGGGACGTATGCGTTTAGATCCCTGCTGGATTCGGGGGCGCAAGTTGCTTTTGGCACGGATTGGGCCGTGGCTCCGCTAAATCCGCTCTTTGGTATCTTTGCAGCCGTCACCCGCCGAACGACAGACGGCAAGAATCCCAATGGCTGGATACCTGAACAAAAGATCACGGTCGACGAGGCTGTTCGCTGTTATACCGTGGGCTCGGCGTATGCGGAGTTTCAAGAGAATGAAAAAGGAACGCTCGAGGTCGGTAAGCTGGCGGACATGATAATCGTATCGGATGATATCTTTACGATCGATCCGGTCAAGATCGCCGACGCCAAGGTGCTGTTGACGGTGGTGGACGGTAAGGTTGTATTCGAGCAAAAATGAGATTTGTCGCTCTCGCATTATTGATGTTTTGCGTTTTCTTACTTTCGGTCGATGGTCAAACATCGGCCGATCTTATTTTGATCAACGCTAATATCCGCACAATGGACGCGCGAGTGCCAAGAGCCGAAGCTCTCGCCGTCGCTAACGGCCGCATTCTTGCGGTTGGCAAGACCATTGATATCCGCCAACTCGCCAATGACAAAACCCGCGTCATCGATTCCCGCGGCAAGCTCGTGCTGCCGGGATTTAACGACTCTCACGTTCATTTCACCGGGATCGGCAATCAGTTTTCACATCTAGATGTCAGAAATGCGAGCAAACGCCAAGAGGTTATAGATTGTATCGCATCGTACGCAAGCGTTTTGCCAAAAGGGCGTTGGATACTCGGTGCAGGATTAAATCTATCGAATAATGATATGCCGACGATCTCGCAGATCGATGCGGTAAGTCCGGATAACCCCGTATTGATCTATCTTGCGGATCATAAATTTGCGATGGTCAATTCGACGGCGCTAAAACGTGCGAAGATCTCCCGAGCAGAATCTGTGGTGTCGAACGAGTTGGTCACACGGATCAGAGGGCAGGTGCCGCTCGACCATGAGCGAAACTGGCCGGAGATCTCCGAGACGGCAAGCAACTATGCCGCGTCGCTCGGCGTGACCAGTGTTCAGGACGTTCATTCGGACGATCTGTTCGCGATCCTCAATACATTAGCCGAAAGCGGAAGGTTAAAGACACGCGTGTACGAATGCACCGGTATTAGCGACCGCAAGAAAGCAATTTCAGCCGGGTTTCGTGCCGCGACCGGCAACGCGTTTGTTCGCGGCGGCTGTGTCAAAGGCTTTACGCACGGCGGCGACGACGAATTAGCTGAGTTGACCGGCGCGATCGCCGAATCCGACAAAGCGGCATTGCAGGTGATGATACATGCCATCGGCGAGAGTGCGAATACCACTGCTCTCAGGGCATTTGAAAAGGTAATTGCCGCAAACGGTCGTCGCGACCGACGGTTTCGGATCGAACACGCCGCCCGAATGAAGCCGGGCGATATTCGGCGGTTTTCACGCTCAAACGTAATTGCCTCAATGCAGCCGCATCTATTCGGAGCGGGCAGCGATGATTTTCGGGCCATTATGGATTCGGGTGTGAAACTTGCCTTTGGCTCCGACGCATCGATAACGGATCTCGATCCATTGTTTGGGATCCACGCAGCCGTCAACAGCGGCCGCCGTTCGCTCACCGTCGATGAAGCCGTCCGTGCGTATACGCTTGGCTCGGCGTATGCTGAGTTTCAGGAAAACCAGAAAGGCTCGCTCACGCTGGGCAAGCTGGCGGATCTCGTAGTGTTATCGGATGACATTTTTTCGATCGATCCGAACAAGATACGTGACGCGAGGGTGGTAATGACAGTTGTAAACGGAAAGGTTGTTTTTGAACGTAAATAGCGCCAACTCGCGGGAGCATAGTATAATCTGAGGCATTAAGTTTTAGTTTCCTTTATCAAATCATATGAAGAAATTACTTGTTATTTTGTCGTCTATTTTTGTTTTCGTTGCTGTCTCATCTGCCCAGCATGGTGATACTAAACCTGAACTCAACAGCAAAGGCGAGCCCGTTGTTAAGAGCAAGGACAATGCCCCGGTTGACCTCCAGTCCGGTGAAACGATCACACGCGGAGACGCTCTCGTTGCCGGCACCAAAAAGCTTTCGGTCAAAAAGGCATTGAAAGATCCGACGAAATTCTCGCAAAAGACCGTGCTCGTCGAAGGCGTAATTGTCCGTTCGTGTAAAAAAGAAGGCTGCTGGATGGAGATGGCCGACAAGGTCGATGGCAAATCGGTCCGTGTGACGTTTGGCGATCATAAGTTCTTTATTCCCCTAAATTCGGCAGGAATGAAGGTCAAGGCCCAGGGCGTGTTCAAAACCAAAGTGCTGCCCAAAGACCACGTCGACCACCTCATAAATGACGACGGTGCAAAATTCCCCAACCGCAATGCCGATGGCACCGTGACCGAAGTTTCGTTTGACGCCACGGGCGTAGTGTTAACCAAAACAAAATAGATCAACTTCAGCGAAAGGAGAACAATTATGATCTGGAAAGTCGTGATGATATTCGGTTTACTCGGTGTTTTGCTCGGCCTCGCGGTGGCGGTCATTTCAGCGGCACTTGTACCGATGACCAACGGCCGCACTAGTTGGGAAGAGGCAATGCTCGGCATAATCCCCGGCATAATCGTCCTTTTCTTTTCATTCTTCGTTTTCGTGCTCGGGCTGATCTTTGTTATTAAAAATCGAAAGAAAGCGTAGATGATTGATCCTGTTTTCGTAGATAGCAGGTTTCATTAAATAAATAAGGCTCGGTTTCATGGGAAACCGAGCCTTTTAATTCATGCATCTTGATGATCAGAATCTCAATCTTACAGACAGTTGCAATTGTCGTGGGTCGCCAATTCCTTGCCGCAAATAGCCATCAAAGTTAAATAGGCTAGGTGCACCAAGCGAGCTTTGGTTTCCGGCCACGGATGATGAGTTGATATAGTTTTTGTTGTTAAATGAATTGAACATTTCCAACTGCGGTATCAACTCGATTCTTTCCGAGAGCTTGAATGACCGCGAAAAACGCCAATCAAAAGAGAAATAGTTATTATCTTTTCTGAGCGTATTACGATTGGTCGCTGTCAGCGTCGCAGGTGTCGCAGGCTGGGCGGACCGGGCCTGAACTCGTGGTGTAAATTCCATTTTCCATGGAAGTTCTATGTAGGCAAAGAGGTTGAACTTATGGGTGATGTCACGGTCTGACAGTGCGTAATCGGCCCCCGGATTATTTATGTTGAACGACCGATCTGTAAACGGGTCACGTTCATTAGAATCATCATCCCGGTCCCTCGACCAAACATAGTTACTCTCAAGTTGTACCTTGTTGCTAAACCTTTTTCGGATACCGGTCGTGAATCCAAAATACTGTGAACGGCCGATCGATGTTGTGACAAAAACCTCGCCGAGATAGTCACCAAAGATCGGAAATCCGGCAGAATTAAGTTTGCGGTTGAAATTCAAGAAGCGGGTCAGGTTACGTCCCCTTGCAAAAGTAAAGTCAAAATACAACGCCCAATCGGCCGCGATCTCCTGTTCAAAACCTACGTTTGCCGTGTATATACGCGGATTTTTGTAATTACGGTCAAAAACGCGGACGCCGCTAAAGCATGGGAACGGGTTCACAAATGGCCCGGCTGCCGAAAAATTGTTTATCGTCGAACACGAACCGGCAGTCGGTGTTACCAGGTTTGGCCAGACAGGACGCACCGAAGGATTAGCAAATTGGCCGCCGGCGATCGTCTGTTGCTGGACGCCGTTGGTCGTGATCGAGCCCACCTGCGAGAGCATATTTTGACGTGCACCGTAGATCCCAAAACTTGCTCGTAGCACAGATTTTTGATTATTTGCGATGTCCCATGCAAAGCCTACGCGCGGTTGAAACATCTTTTTATCGCTAGGCAGGGTGCCGTCAGACGGGAACAGCGGGTTGGTCAAGAATTTACCGTAAGCAGTCGCGCTAGGTGCGACGGTTGGTTGCGGAAATATCTGTGCCTCCCAACGCAATCCGTAATTGAACGTAAAGTTTGGCATGATCTGCCACTTGTCCTGCACAAACAGTGCAAAATCTTCGTTCTTGATCCTCGAAGCTCCTGCAGCATCTGTCGCAAGGGCAGTTGGTCCGGCTGCCTGTAAGTAAAGCAATAGCGGAGTCCCAGAGGTTTGCCCCGGCGGACAAAAACTATTAAATGGTGCACCTACGGTGATCCACGTTCCGCCCGAACAAAGCATTGCATTCGGGCCAAACCCTCCTGCCGCTGCGGGCGAGGCATAACGCAAAAATCCGTTTACCGAGTCAAAGATATACCGTCCGGTAAAGAATCCGCGAAATACCTGGTCGTTTAGACTATGGAGCCATTCACC
>JBGTII010000172.1:0-3734 GCA_041745735.1 Pyrinomonadaceae bacterium
ATCTGCACGAGCTGTTGATGAAACAGGATCAAATGTCGATGGCCGCGTCGATCGAGAGTCGCGTGCCATTTCTCGATCACAAGCTGGTTGAATTTACAGCCCGTATGCCGCGTGTGATGAAACTGCGCGGCGGCACAACCAAATGGATACTCCGCGAGGCGATGAAAGGAATTTTGCCAACCGAAATTCTTGACCGCCCCAAAATGGGTTTCCCAGTGCCGATCGGCGGATGGTTTCGCGGCGAGTTCAAGCACATCGTCGATGAGTACGTTCTAGGCGGTCGTGCGATGGAGCGCGGCATATTTGACGCAGGTTTTGTAAAAAAACTTATTGCCGAACACAATGCCGGGGCAAATCACGACGAGAGGCTATGGTCGCGTGTTAATTTTGAAATATGGCAGCGGCGGTTCATCGACGGAGAGGCGAAATGATGTTGGTGGATATTCCTGCAAAAGAACAGAAGTCTTTTGATGGCGAGCTCTGCGGCCGCGATATCCTGTGTTTTTCGCACGACTGGACCGGGGATCCGCTATCGAAAACTCACCTGATGCGTGTGCTGGCAAAAGAGAATCGCATCCTCTGGATCAACGCCATTGCTAACCGGATGCCGACGACATCGTCAAAAGACCTTTCCCGCATCTATAACAAACTAAAGAGTTTTACCGAACCGATCCGTGAGGTTGAGCCAAATATTTTTGTTCTAAATCCGCTGGCGATACCCGCATACGGGAACAAAACGGTTGTCAGCCTCAATCAAAAATCGCTTGTCCGTCAAGTCAAAAAGGCGATGCGAAAGCTGGGCTTTTCTGATGTCGTGAACATGGTCTTTAATCCGGCGGCGGGAATGATCGCCGGAAAGCTGGGCGAGAGCGAGCTGATCTATTATTGCGTTGACGAATACACGGCGTTCACCGGTTCGTCGGCGTTAAAAGAGATCGAGGAAAAGCTTTTTCGCGATGCAGATCTAGTCGTTGTTTCGGCGGAAAAGCTATACACAGACAAAAAGCATTTTAATCCAAACACGCACATCATCCGCCACGGCACGGATTGGCGGCACTTTCGCACGGCCCTTAATGATGCGACCGTGGTGCCCGATGAGATCGCAAATTTACCTCGGCCGATCATCGGTTTTCATGGCCTGCTCGCCGATTGGGTCGATTTCGAATTGATAAAGAAAACTGCCGAGCATTTCAAAAACGGCTCGGTAGTGTTGATCGGTAAGATCGCGGTCGACGCCGAGCAAAAGGTGAAGATCCTCGACGACGTGCCCAATGTACTTTTCCTCGGCCGCAAGCCTTACGCCGACCTTCCGGCGTATTGCAAAGGCTTTGAAGTCGCTCTAAACCCTTTTGCCATTAACGAGTTGACCCTCGCGGCAAATCCGCTCAAAGTCCGCGAGTATCTCGCCGCCGGACTGCCGGTCGTGTCGACGGACGTCCCTGAGGTTCACGTGCTCGATGATTGTCTCGTCGGCACCAGTCACGACGATTTTATCGCCAAGATCGAGCAGGCCCTCGCACATCCCAAACCGCGTGATGAGGTGAGTGACCACATTGCACATGAAAGCTGGGAAGCAAAGATCGAGGAACTGCGGGCGATCATGGAGAAAAGAGAGGAAAAGGGGAAAAGGTGAAGCGGAGAGCTACTTTTGCCCTAATTGCCTGTGTCCTGCTCGGTGTCTGGATCATCATCGCTCCTTTTCTCGCGACCCATCTCATTGTCGAAAAACCGCTTGAAAACGCCGACGCGATCATTGTCCTCAGCGGTTCGGCTGTTTATAAAGAACGCACAAAAAAGGCCGCAGAGCTTTATAAACAGGGTGTCGCACCAGTTGTGATAGTGACCGACGACGGCGAGCGTGCCCGTTGGTTCGACTCCGGCAAAACCAACCCGACGATCGTTGAACTCGAACATCGGGAGCTTATTGCAAACGGCGTTGTGCCCGAAGCGATCCGCGTTTTGCCGGGAAACGTTGGAGGGACGGACGACGAAGCAACAGCATTACGGGATGAGATCGCCGCCCGTCCGCTCAATTCGGTTTTGATCGTGACATCGGCTTATCACTCGCGACGAGCCATCGCGACATTTGAAAAGATACTTGCGGGAAAAGACATCACGCTCGGCATCGCTTCACCGCCGCCTGGCGACCTCACGCCGACGCCAAATTATTGGTGGCTGCGGCCCCGCGGCTGGCAGACCGTCGCTGGTGAATATGTGAAAATCGCCGTCTATTGGGCATATTATTAATATGGTTTGCCCCACGAAATTATGAGTGCCACATTGACTAAAAATATCGAGATCGCCGAACAGCACGGCCGCGAGGTCGCGGACGGGAAACGCTTTGAGTTTGGCAAGAACTGGACTGCGTTTCTTGCCGTGCTTGATGACGAGCGCATTGCCAAAGCCGAAGAGTCGCTAAAAGAAATGCTCGAATGCGAGACGCTCGAAGGCAAAACCTTTCTCGATATTGGCTCGGGCAGCGGGCTGTTTTCACTGGCTGCTAGGCGTTTGGGAGCAAAGGTCCATTCGTTTGATTTTGACAGCAATTCGTTTGCTTGTACTCAGGAGCTTCGTAATCGTTATTTTCCAAATGATCCGAACTGGCGCGTCGAACAGGGCTCGGCTCTAGATGCCGGCTACGTATCAAGTCTCGGCAAATTTGACATCGTGTATTCGTGGGGCGTGCTGCATCACACCGGCGAGATGTGGCGGGCGCTTGAAAATGCCGCGATCCCTACGACCGCCGGCGGCAAACTTTTTATCGCGATCTACAACGACACCGGCAGCCAGGCTAGCCGTTGGCACTGGATCAAAAAGACCTATTGCCGACTGCCAGGAATATTAAAAACTCCGTTCGCCATTGCCGTTACGGTGCCCGACGAACTGAAGAAACTCGTCGCGAGCATCGCCACGCTCAAACCACAAACTTACATTCACTCTTGGACGCGCTACAAAAACGGCCGCGGCATGAACCGCTGGTACGACATCATCGATTGGGTCGGCGGCTTTCCATACGAAGTCGCAACGGTCGATGAGATCTTTGATTTTTACAAAGCAAAAGGCTTTACGCTGACAAAGGTAAAGAGCGGCGGCGTGGGGCTTGGGTGTATTGAGTTTGTGTTTGAAAAAGAAAGGCAGAAACACGACCGGTAGGGAGTGTGCTCCACTTCCGATAAGCACCCGTCAATCATAAAAGGCACCCTTGCTACCGCGCGGGTTTCCGCCTTCAACTAATCCCCGTTGTTCATCTTTCCCATCAACTCAGCCCAACGCGGGTCTTCGCGCAGGCTGGCGACGTTAGTGTCGTTTTCAAAATACGGACGATTTTGGTTGCCGAGTTTGATGGCCTTGTTGAGCCATTTGAAGGCGAGATCAGTGTCGCCGAGCAGGGCATAGGTTGAGCCGACCCAATATGCCATGTCGTGGTCGGAGCGTGAGACAGCAAGGGCATCGTCGGTGAGCATTGCTCGGGCTTCGTCAGGGTGGCCGGAACCGGCGAGGAACTCGGCGGCGAGTGGACGAATGCCGTCCATTCGCGGATTTTCTTTTAGCACTGAGGCGATCAATGCGTTGGCCTCGTCAAATTTGCCCTGATAGTAAAACACGCCCGAGCGGAATATCTTTATCATCGGGTGATTTGGCTCGGCCTTGGCACCTTTATCAAGCACCTCAAGAGCCTTGTCAAAATTGCGTTGGTAGAGATAAATTCGGGCACTGTTGTACGCCGCGACGGC
>JBGTII010000173.1:0-11260 GCA_041745735.1 Pyrinomonadaceae bacterium
AATACCATCAGGTCATCGACCTGTTCGCCGATGCCGACGTAGCGGATGGGGAGGCTTAGTTCTTTGGCGATGGCGACGGCGATGCCGCCTTTGGCGGTGCCGTCTAGTTTTGTGAGGACGATACCTGTGACATCGGCGACTTTCATAAATTGCCGTGCTTGCTCCAAGCCATTCTGCCCCGTGACCGCGTCGATCACGAGCAAAGTCTCATGCGGAGCCCCTTCGACCTCACGCGAAGATATCCTTTTCATCTTTTCAAGCTCGGCCATCAGGTTGGCTTTGTTATGCAGCCGCCCGGCGGTATCGACGATCAACACATCGCTGCCCCTCGCTTTGGCGGCCGCGAGTGCGTCAAACAGCACAGCGGCGGGGTCGGTTCCCTGCTTTTGTTGGATGATCTGCACACCGGCACGATCGGCCCAGATCTCAAGCTGGTCGCTGGCGGCGGCACGAAAAGTGTCAGCGGCGCAGATGAGCACCTCGTTGCCTTCGTTCTTGATACGCTGCGAGAGCTTGCCGATCGTCGTGGTCTTGCCGACGCCGTTTACACCAACGACCATCAGCACATACGGCTTGATCGCGAGATCGACGCTGGTCTCGTCCGCGACGCCTTTTTGGGTGGATTGGTTGAGAATGGTGAGCAGCTCGCGTTTCATCGCGGCTTTGAGGGCACCAAGGTCGCTGATCTCCTGACGCGAAACGCCGCGGCGGATCGCATCGAGCACCTGCAAAGTCGTCGCAACACCGATATCCGTCGAGATTAGCATTTCCTCAAGTTCATCGAGCAGCTCTTCGTCGATCTGCTTGCGGCCCTCAAATATCGTATCCAGCCGGTTGTTGATCGAATGCCGAGTCTTCTCGATCGCCCGGTTAAACCGCACCCCGATCTCACGCTCGACCGCCGCCTCCTGCTCCTGCAGCTCCTCGATCGACTTATCCAGCCCCAGCACCGAATTCGAAAATGTATCTTCCTTCTTCCTACGCCAAAAAAACGCCATATAAAGTACCCCGCGAGGTATCTCGCAAACTAAAGAGTATAGGAAAATATTGAATGGTGAACAACCGGTTACTAATGTCCCTTCGTTCTTAAGAGGCTGCCGATGGATTTCGTCTTTAGTCCTTTACGTGGTCACGCGACCAGCTCGAGGACGACTTCGTCGTCGGTTGCGGATTCGGCGGCACGTTTCTCGGCGAGTTGGCGGACGATGCCGTTGGCGACCTCGCCGGCGTTGCAGGCGTCGATGAGCGCTTCGACGACATCCGACTGGTAACGCGTGCCGACGAAAGAACGTAGACGTTCGAGTGCAGGTTGGAGTTCCATTCCCTTTGAATATGGGCGGTCGATCGTCATCGCGTCAAAGGTGTCGGCAACAGAGACGATCTTTGCCTGCAGCGGGATCTCGTCGCCTGTCAAGCCCTTCGGATAGCCTTTGCCGTTTACCATTTCGTGGTGCATCACCATGCCGGGCAGGTACGGCTCCATCGCGGGGATCTGCGACATGATCTTGTAGCCCTTCATCGGATGGGTCTTCATGATTTCGTATTCTTCCTCGGTCAGAGCCGCGGGTTTTTTGAGAATTGCGTCATCGACGGCGATCTTGCCAACATCGTGAAGCAGAGCACTGATGCGAAGCGTTTCGAGTTCATCGGCAGGCATTCCCATACGTTTGCCTATGGCGACCGAGATACGGGAAACACGCTCCGAATGGCCGCGTGTGTATTTGTCCTTGCCGTCGATCGCGGCAGAGAGAGCTTTCACGGTACCAACAAAAAGTTCGCGGTTCTCTTCGGCGGCCTTTGCGAGATTGGCGATCTGATCCTCGATCTTACCGCCCATCATGTTAAAGGTCTCAGCGAGCGTGCCGATCTCAGTGATGTTTTCCGTTTCGACACGGGCTGAAAAATCACCACCGGCTATCTGTTTAGCGGCACCAACAAGCCGCAAAAGCGGCGTCGTCATGAAACGTGAAAGGATAAATCCGGCAACGAGTGCAAACACAGCGAATGCCATGCTGATGAGCCACGTTTGCGTCCGCATCTCGCCGACCGACGCGAGAGCGTGTTTCTCGTCCTGCATCGCGATAACGCCGACGTTATAACCGTCAGCGACGCTTGCGGTCGAATAGGCTCCGATCATATCGTGGCTCTTACCGTCGTAGATTGCCGCAAACGGGACGAGAGCGGACTGGACTTGCAAGCCCGATTCGAGCCATTCCTGCACGATCTTGAGATCGCCCATCGGCTTTCGAGACGCCGTAAGAGAAGCATCGGAATGAAAGAGGGCTTCGCCGGACTGATCGACGACAAAGATGATCGGCAGGCCGGCGTTCCACAGATCGGCCTCTTTGGTCGAGTTGATGCCGACGACGCTTTGCGATATAGATTGTAGCGAAGCAACGGCAACAATGTCCGCGGCTTTTACGCCGTCAATATTTACCCGCGTTGCAAATGACATGATCGCCTGGCCGCTAGCGGTCAACTTTCGCGGCTCACCGACGGAGATCTTCGATTTAGATTGGACAACCGACATCTCGGCGGCAATATTCTCGACATCCTCGCGGTTGAGTGCCTCCGCCCGAAAAACTGAGAATGAATCTGCATTCGCCGGTTTTACATAGAGGGCGACGAGATCAGAATTTTCGCGCAGGATCGACGCCAGCTTTGCCTCAGTTTGTGCGGACGAAATTACAAGCGGGTCGTGCGATAGCTCAAGAGCGGTGGACAGACTCGTGACGATAGATGTCCATCGTCTGCCGAACATCTCGATCTGGCGGGCCTTTTCCTGCACGAGTTGGATCTGATAGCGGTTTTCCGCGGAGCGCAGTTCGCGGCCGCTTTTGTCCGATAAAAACCAGCCTGTCAGTACAAGCGGAACCAGCCCGACGAGCAGGAGCGTGGCAATTACAAATATGATGAGACTGACTCTCTTGTTAATGGTAGGCATCGGTGGGGAGGCGTGAGGGAGTCGCCAATAACAATTTTACCCAATCCGATACGAAGAGGTCAACAAGTTTTAACGTTTGGGTGAGGGCAGAAATTAAAGTTTTTTGACGATGACAAGCGTTATGTCATCATTTGGATCAGCGGTGCCGGTAAAAGCGGAAAGTGCGGATTCGACTTTGTCGCGGATACCGCTGGCTGAGTGGCCGACATTAGCACTGATAACCTGGATAAGACGGTCCATGCCAAACTCGTCCTCGGCGATGTTATTTGCCTCGGAAACACCGTCCGAGTAGATAAACAGTACATCACCGGAATTTAACAGAGCCTTGCCGACCTCATATTCCGCAAAACCCATTAGTCCGAGCGGCAGACCGCTCGAATCAAGCTGTTCGATAGTGCCATCAGCACGACCGATAAGAGCCGGGTTGTGCCCCGCGTTAATAAACGTCAATTCGCCCGTGGCGGGGTCCAGTTCGGTAACAAAGAAAGTAATAAAACGATTGCCCGGCGTATTGTCGGTTAGGTATTCATTGACCGAGGTTACCAATTGCACCAGCGGAGTTTTTGCCGCAACTTGTCCGTGTACCGCGGCGTGCAGGCTCGACATCAGCAATGACGCCGACGTTCCCTTGCCCGACACATCGCCAAGAGCGACGAGCATTTTGCCATCGTGGCGCTCGATAAAGTCATAGTAATCGCCACCGATCTCATAACAAGAGAACGATATGCCTTGAAACTCATACCCATCTAGGACAGGCGGCCCGGACGGCTGGAATCGCTGCTGGATCTCGGTCGCAAGTTCCAGTTCCCTCTCCATACGCTCGCGGTTGATGCGCTCGTCAAGCAAGCTGGCATTTTCGACGCGGATCGACGCCACCGACGCGAGCGTGGTCAATATGTCGAGGTGTTCACTCGAAAATGTGTTCGTATTCGTCGGCGAGTCTGCATAGATCAGCCCGAAAACGTGCCTTTCGTCAACGCATAAAGGTACTGCTAGGACTGAACGGATACCTTGCAACACAATAGTCTGACTAGCAAATCGCGGGTCTTGCTGCGCGTCAGATGTGAGGACGGATTTGCCATTCTCCATGACCTCGGTCATGATCGCGCGGCTGATGCGGACCTCGGCGATAGGTTCGTCCTCGCCACGAAGACGCGCGACTTTTATCTGCATACCATCTTTCATCGCCTCATCGCGAAGCATTATGACGACACGTTCGGCGGGCACAGCCTCGAAAACCAGCGATGCGACCTGATTGAGCGTTTCGTCGAGCCCGCTTGATGAGAGTAAGGCGACGCCAACCTTACTGATCAGCCCTAGCAGATCAGTACGACTCGATAAAGACGAATCGAGTATCTCGGCGCTTTGATGCTTACGTATCGAAAAAGAAATTGTATTTGACGGATCAAGTGCCTCGGTAGCGTCAGCGATCAAAGTCGAACTTATGCTTTTTGAGCTATGTCCGCCATCGTCGAATCTGATCTTGGTCTCACCGATCTGTATTTCACCGCCCTGATGCAATGGGATCGGCACAGTCAGCAATGCACCGTTGAGTTTCGTGCCATTCGCCGATCCAAGATCTGATATCCAGTATGAGTCACCCTCCTGACGAACCTCCGCGTGCAGTCGTGAGGCAAAGCCATCCGGGATACATACGTCGCTGCGCGCCGAGCGGCCGATGGTTGTGCGTAACCGCGAGAGCGGAACGTTCTCGGAGGTCCCGTTTGGGTGCGTTACTAAAAGATGAGCCATAGATTAGTTACAACTGTTTTTTGCGTCCATGAACGACGATGGTTTCCGCGATAATGTCATGAAGCGCCCGTCCGCTCGAGTTCACTGCGGCGAACAAAAATCCCAAACCTAATGTCACCCCAGTCAAAAGGTACCCAAAGATATTTCGGCGAATGATGCCGCCGATGCCGACTCTTGTTCCGTCAATACTGACGATCGTAAGGCCGGTCAACATCTTGCCAATGGTCTGTCCTCGGAGCAGCGGCAAAAGCAAAAAATTGGCTAACCAAAAAACAATGCCGACAGTCCAAACCCAACCCCCGACAGTCGCCTTCGTCCCGTCGCCGATCAGCGTTTCGATAACGAGCCAACCGACCGGTATCGCGAGCAGCACCATGTAGTCGATAAAGATCGCCGCGCAACGCAAGAAAAACGGTGCTTGCAGGTCGGTCGGGGTAAAATCGACTACCCTTTCGGCGCTGTATGACGAGCTAACACTCTGAGCGGGTGATGCCATATAAATGAACTTACTAATTTACACTAAAACTTAACGTCGTATCGCCGACTTTCAACACATCGCCATTTGTAAGAACGTGGGGCTGATGCGGCTGAAGACGGTACGGCTCGTGGCTTGCGGCGTTCTGAACGACTGTACCGTTTGACGAGCCGAGATCCTCGACCAAATAACTGTCGCCGTCTCGCCATATACGCGCGTGGCGACGCGAGATCTTGGTGTCCGGGTCAAATCTCGAAAGATCTACATCTGGAAAAATATTTGCCGTTGGGTCCCGCCGTCCAAGTAGGTTCTCGGGCTTTTCCAACGCGAACGCCGGGGGATCAAGTTCGCCGGTACCATCGATCAAAAGCTTTGCGGTTGTCGACGAATGCGAATAAATCTCAGAATGAACGCCCTGTTGTGCGATCGGCTGCTTTGAACCGCAAAATGCGCAAAACATATCTGATGCAACAATCCGCTGCCCGCAAAAACCACAAAAGACGCTCTGATTTGTCAGGCTGACGGCCGCCGGAATCTCGGTAACACCGAACGTGACAGAACCTCGTTTGAGATTTTCGAGATGGTCCTTTAAGTAATAACGCATCTCGTCCGCACCCGAAAAACGGCTGTCCGCGTTGTATTCGACCGCACGCATCAGAATGCGTTCCATCTGATCCGATAGTTGCGGATTGATCTGCCGCGGACGCGGATTCTTTTGAAAATCAAATATCAGTAACGGATTATTCTGCGGGTCGGCACCCGTCAAAAGGTGAAACATCGTTGAGCCAAGACTATAAATGTCTGACCGAGGCTCGACATTCCCGCTAAATAGCTCCGGAGGAGCGTAGCCCATAGTGCCGACAGCAGTTACGCCTTTTTCCTGCTTTTGGCCGATCGAGCGGGCAATTCCAAAATCGATCAGCATTACGCGGCCCGATGCTCCGTCGAGCATTATATTTGAGGGCTTTAGGTCGCGATACACGATCGTTTCGGGCAATCCGTGCAGATAGGCCAGTACGTCCGTTACCTGTATCGACCACTCGGTGACGAGTCTTTCGTCAATACGCCCGCCCGGTGTCGTACGCAGTCGTCCGGCGAGATCGCCGCCTGAGATGTATTTCATGACGAGGTAAAACCGCGATTCGCCCTCGTCAAAGAAATAATCGTATACTGTCGGTATGGACGGGTGATCAAGCGTCGAAAGTTTCATCGACTCACGCCTAAAATCTTCGATCGCCTTTTTCTGCTGCTCTTCTTCGATGCTGGTGTGGACCATTTCCTTGACGGCGCGTTCGACGCCGTTAAGATTTTTATCCAGAGCTAGGTATACGGCTCCCATGCCGCCGCCGCCGATCTTGCGGGTGATCTCGTAACGCGAATTAAGTACGGTGCCCACGGATAATGTTTTAAGACCGGGCCGTTTTTTTTCGGTGTCAGCAGCGATCGCATTTGTTGTTTCACCGCCGTTGGTTGCGTTAGGTGTATCGTCTGCAAAATCATTTGTAATGACCTTTTCTTCTACTGGGGCGGGTTCCGCGACAACCTCAGCGGTCTCAGGTGATGGCTCAGGAGCAGGTTCAGCCAATACTTCCGCCTCGACGCCGATGACGGGAGCTTCAAGAGATGCTCCGCATTGCGAACAGGCTATATCGTTTTCAGCGGTTTCGGCACCGCATTCGTGACACAAGGTCATTGCTATTGTTGGGACCAGGATCTGTCCCCGTCAGTGCATTACTTGAAAGCGTAAAAAAGTTTTACCGACGATGACCTCGTCACCATCATTTAGGACCTCAGTGTTACCGGGCAACAAACGCCGCCCGCGATTCAAATACGTCCCGTTCGTCGAACCAAGATCCTCTATATAGTATGAGCCGTTGCTGCGGCGAATACGTGCATGACGTCGCGAAACCTTGGCATCTGAATCAAATGCATCGAGGTCAACATCCGGGAACACACCATTATCTGCGTCCCATCGGCCAATCGTCGAATCGTCATTGATCAAACGAAACTCCGTTCCCGGCGAATCACCGCGTTCAATGACGAGCACAGCATGAGCCGTTTCAGGACGCTCATCAACAACCTGCGGCACATCTTGCGAATTTTCGTAAGCAAAAACCGCCGCCGGAATATCAACCGAGGTCGCACCTGCCGGACGGGGTACAGGTTCCACTTGGACCGGCGGAACATACGCCGGAGGCTGCCGATCGGTAAATTGCGGGGCAACGGCCAATCTGGTTCCGCATTCGTCACAAAATCTCGAAGTGTCGAGATTAGACGTGTTACATGTTGGGCATTTGCTCATCGTACTCGTAGAGGGCTCAAGATCTAATGCGATCCAGGCGCGAACGTATATTCTACCTTCTAAATCGAACTTCGTAAATCGTAATTCTACAGCATATTTACGTCAAACGTTGTCCGACTGTTCCACTAATAGGCAAGGTAGTCACTTTTTTGAAACTAACACAAAAATTGTGTCGTAGTAATGGCTTGATACGACATCACCTTAACATTTAGCTATACTCTGTAAATAGAATTTTTTCGCTGAGAGGGACTGAAAAATATGGCATTAAGCCGTAAGACCAAAATCATAATCGGCGCCGCCGCGGCCGTCGTAATATTGATCGTTATTATTGCAAGCATTTTTGCGACACGGACCGACACGCCGGAGGTCACTGTAGTTAAGGTCGAGATTCGAAAGGAGCTGCGCTCGACTGTGACATCGTCCGGCGAGGTGCGACCGATCCAGTTTATGAACCTCACGAGCGAAGTTCAGGGCCGGATCGAAGAGATATACGTTAAAGAAGGCGATCAGGTTACCAAGGGCCAGCCGCTCGTCAGGCTTGACCCAAACCAGTTGCAATCAAATACGGATGCTCAGCTTGCAGCGTTTCAGGGAGCGCAGGATGACGTTCGTGTATCGCAGTCTCAGGTGACGGCGGCGCAGAATAATCTTGCGCAGTCGCAGCAGCAATATAATGTTGCTCAGGTCGCTGTCGATTCGGCGCGGCAAGGGCTCGTGGCGGCACAGACGGATGTTGACCGTGAGGCGAAAAATGTATCTATCGCAAAGCGCGAGATGCAGCGAACGGCTCAGCTATTCGAGTCAGGTGTTTCATCCCGTGCTTCGTATGATGACGCTAAAGACAAGGTGGATCAGGCAGAGATCGCGTTGCGTAATGCTCAGTCACGCCTAAAATCACAAACGTTGGCCGTTAAGGATGCTCAGAGCCGGGTCGCTCAGCAAGCGGTTGCGGTCAAAGACGCCCGACGTGCAGTTGACACCGCAAACCTTAGTGTTTCATCCAGCCAATCGAGGGCAAATCAGCAGTCCGCTTCATTACGCGGGACAAAAAGCCAGCGTGACAAAACGATGCAGGTTGCTCCGATCAACGGCGTGATCGCCGAGATCCCGTCAAAGGTTGGTACGTTTGCTGTTGCCGGACTGTCAACGACTGCTCTGCTAACTATCGCGGACATGTCGCAGATCAATGTCGAGGTCAAGGTTGATGAAACATCTATTGACAAGGTCGAGGTGGGACAGAAAGCTAAGATCAAAGTTGACGCATTTGGCGACAAAGAGATAATTGGCGAGGTCATACAGAAGACGCCGCTTGCGGTCGGTAAATCACAGACCAGCGGCGGGCTTTCGACAAACATCAATGTCCAGGAGGCAAAAGAGTTTCGCGTCGTTATTCAGATGAAAGACCTGCCGGAAGATGTTCGGCTCGGGCTTCGCCCGGGTATGAGCGCGACAGCAGAGATCACGACCAAGGTCGTTGATAACGTCATCGCCGTGCCTTTGCAGGCTGTTATTGAGAAAAAGCCGGATGCCAAGACTTCGCCGACGTTGCCGGGTGACGCTCCTCCTCCGTCAGACAAGCCAAAAATGATCACAGGTGTCTATATTCTCGATGGCAACAAAGCCAAATTCGTCGAGGTCGAGACCGGCATCATTGGGGAATCAGACCGACAGATCATCAGCGGCCTTAAAGAGGGTGACGAAGTGATCACCGGGCCGAGCCGCGTCCTAAATACCCTTAAAGAGGGTGCGATAGTTAAGAAACAGACCAAGAAAGAAGGCGAGGCTGCTAATAAGACTTCGTAGTATGTACAGATTTATGGACGAAGAAAACGGTAACGGCGCGTCATCGCCAACAGCCTCACCGGCGGGCGAAACGCTTATAAGCATGCGAAACATCTGGAAGACTTACCAGATGGGTAACGAGGAGTTGCATGCCCTGCGCGACGTTTCGTTCGAAGTAAAAAGAAATGAGTACGTTGCCATCATCGGGCCGTCAGGATCGGGAAAATCAACGCTGATGAATCTGATCGGCTGTCTCGATTCGCCATCGAAAGGCGAATACTGGATCAACGGAAATCTCGTTTCGGATATGTCAGACGATGAGCTTGCTCGCATTCGTAACAAAGAGATAGGTTTTGTCTTTCAGACATTTAATCTTCTGGCCCGAGCCACGGCTCTACATAATGTTGAGCTGCCGCTCATATATGCCGGAATGCGTTCGGCCGAACGTCACGATCAAGCGCAGGCTGCACTTGCGTCAGTCGAGCTAGGCGATCGTGTCATGCACCGTCCAAATGAGCTTTCTGGCGGCCAGCGTCAGCGCGTCGCAATTGCCCGTGCCCTCGTTAATAACCCCTCAATCCTGCTGGCGGATGAACCGACGGGTGCGTTGGATTCAAAAACTAGCGTTGAGATCATGCATCTTTTCGAGACGCTGCATGAGGATGGCAATACGATCATTTTGGTTACCCACGAACCTGAGATCGCCGCCCGCGCACATCGTATTATTACGATCCGCGATGGTTTGATCGAAAAGGACGAACGCACGAGATAATGGAGTCGGTTCCCTCTTACGTTTCAGTAGTTTTCATCCTCACGACGTTTGCGGCGGTTGCGTTTTTAATTCAAGCGGTTAAAGGCGTTGGACGTCGCAAGCTTCCCTCTCAAATACTCACTTTTCTATTGCCGCTTTGGATATTTTTCCAGGCGGTAATTTCCATGGGCGGGTTTTATCAAAACCCGTCTGCAATGCCTCCACGAATCGTCTTGTTCGGCGTTCTGCCGGCGACGCTGACGATCGTCGCGTATTTCATTTTCTTTCGCGAAAGCTTTATCAATAAGATCTCTCTGCAGTTATTGACGATGCTGCATATCATCAGGATCCCCGTCGAACTGGTTTTGTTATGGCTGTTTCACAACGGCCAAGTTCCGCGGATGATGACGTTTGAAGGTTGGAATTTTGATATTCTGTCAGGCATTCTCGCTCCGATCGTTTATCTGATTGCATTTCGCGGAAACAAAACCAAACGCGGAGTGCTCATCGCCTACAACATCCTCGGCCTTATACTGCTCGCTAATATCGTCACGATCGCGGCATTATCGATCCAGTCGCCTATACAGCAGCTTGCTTTCGAACAGCCAAATCGAGCTGTTACCTTCTTCCCGTATAGTTGGTTGCCGACCATTGTCGTTCCGATTGTCCTATTTAGTCATTTCTCGGCCCTGTGGAAACTTTTTTCTAGCAAAACTGATTGATACGGAAAATTTGATAAACTCTTCTCATCAGCTGACCGTAGTATTCGATTGACGCGTGAGCCCCGTCTAAATGAACTTTACCGAGACATTAAAACTTGCATTCTCTGCCATATGGGCTCATAAACTGAGGTCGTTTCTGACGCTTTTGGGCATGATCATCGGCGTCACGGCGTTTATGGTCGTGCTGTCATTGTTGCAAGGGTTTAACTCATACGTCGACGAAAAGATCGCGGGTATCGGTTCAAATTCATTCACTATACGCAGGTTCAGTTTTGACGATTTTAAGGATACCGATACTATTGCCGCCGCTCAGAGGCGGAATAAGGAGCTGACATTTGAGGAAATGTACTTTATCCGCGACCGGGCGCAGTTGATCGACAAGATCGGGGCCAAAGCCGGAAACATGAGTCGCGACGTCAAACGCGGCAGCGAATCGCTAACCAGCGTTCAAATATCCGGAGCGGAACCCGTTATTGCTGAGATCGACAAGCTTGATATCGCTGAGGGTCGCTTTTTCTCGAATCCTGAAAAC